>JADGRM010000243.1 GCA_017880945.1 Gallionella sp.
TGGGCTGGCGCAGCTGCGCAGTGAATATCCCGCCGATGAAGGCGTCGCACGACTGTTGGTGGAACTGGCCGATGGCCAGATGGTGGAGAGCGTGCTGCTACCGCGTGGCGGTCTGTGCGTATCGACGCAGGTGGGTTGTGCCGTGGGATGTGTCTTCTGCATGAGTGGCCGCGCCGGTTTGCAACGCCAGCTCGGCAGCGCCGAGATCGTCGCCCAAGTGGTGCTCGCGCGCAAACGCCGCGCAGTGAGCAAGGTGGTATTCATGGGCATGGGCGAACCGGCCCACAATCTCGACAACGTGCTCGAAGCGATCCAGCTGCTTGGCACACAAGGAAACATCGGCCACAAGAATCTGGTCTTCTCCACTGTCGGCGACCTGCGCGTGTTCGAGCGGTTGATGGAGGGGCTGACTCACAAGCCCTCTCCCCAACCCTCTGATGGAACTGCTGGCCATTCGACTAGGCCATCAGAACACAATGGCCAAGTCGCTGGTCATCCCGCAGGCGGGGAGAGCGAAGCGAGGGGGGCGGAGCCGGGCAATCGAGAGAAGCAATCTTCAATTCCTGCGGTCAAACCGGCGCTTGCCCTTTCGCTGCACACCACCGATGCGGCACTGCGCGCCAGACTGCTGCCTCGTGCACCGCAGATCGCTGTCGAAGAGTTGGTGGAACGCGCCGAAGTGTATGCGCGCGCCACCTCCTATCCGGTTCAATATCAATGGACGTTGCTCGAGGGCGTCAACGACAGCGACGCCGAGCTGGAGAGGATAGCTCAGCTCCTCTCCGGGAAATACGCCGTGATGAACTTCATTCCCTTCAACGATGTCGACGGACTCGACTATCGCCGCCCCTCATCCGAACGGATCGCGTTTATGGTGCAGAGCCTTAAACAATATGGCATCCTCGCCAAGATACGCGACTCAGCAGGACAGGAGATCGAAGGCGCGTGCGGGCAGTTGCGCGCACGGACGGTGAAGGCAAAATAGTCCACTCAATTCAAAACACATATCTCCCCATATGAAAAAAGTTGCCCCGACCAAAGCCGAGATCGCACTGCTGGAGCCGTTTATCGGCCTCACGCTGGAGCGCATCCATGTGCCGACCAGCAGGGAAGAGTTTGCGTCCGCCGCTGCCGAGATCAAGGCTGCAGGCATCGTTGGTTTCGATACTGAATCCAAGCCGACGTTTGTCACGGGCGATGTCAGTGAGGGGCCGCACGTTGTGCAGTTTGCGCTGCACGACAAGGCCTACCTGTTTCAACTGCACCGGGCGGATGGTCTTCCGTTCCTGATCGAGCTGCTGCAATCGGAACAGCTCATCAAGGTAGGCTTCGACCTTAAATCGGATAGCAGGCATATCTACGCGAAACTGGGCGTGCATCTGGGTGGGGTGGTGGATCTCAATACGGTGTTCAGCATGGACGGCTACCACAAGCACATGGGCGCCCGGGCGGCGGTGGGGTTGGTGTTTAAGCAGCGCTTTGCCAAGTCGAGGCATGTGACCACCTCCAATTGGTCGCAGCATCAACTCACCCCGCAGCAAATGCTCTACGCGGCAAACGATGCCTACGCGGCGCTAAAAGTGCTGGAAGCCTTGAATCTGCGCCGCGAGGATTTGCCGATCATGGGGATGGACACGCGTGCAGCAATGCATGAGCCCGCAGTTAATTCGTAGGTCGGGCTCTGCCCGACAGCTATGTCCGGCGGGTGGAACCCGCCCTACAACTGATTAACCTTAAAAACTTAGTTGGAACTTGTAGGAGCGGGCCATGCCCGCGATAAAAAATGATCGCGGGCATGGCCCGCTCCTACAAGTGCGCGGCTATCAGGGCAGTAGGTTGGATTAGCAGTTTCACTGCTAACCCAACCTACCCCTCTTGTTTTTACTTCAACAACCACGCGCGACGCGCCGCCGCTTCTATAACGGAACGGTTTTCAGCACTGGCCGGAATGAATTTGCTGGCGCGCTGCAAATCCAGAATCTCTTTGTCTTGCCCGTTGTTCTTGTCCAGCGCGAGGAAAGCATCGGTCAATTTTTGGCGCAAATTCACATCCATATCTGCTCGCACCGTCCAGGTGTAATCGTTATAGCCAGGCGTGGTGATGAACACCGATGGGGTCTTTTCACCTTCTTCACGCTGCACCAGCGGAATGACCTGGTCGTTACTGCGCGATTTAGCCCGGGCAAGATTTAAGCCATCGATCCAAACCATGTCCAGTTTATGGCTGAGCAATGCCTCGACCAGAGCGTTACCATCTGACACCGGCCTGAACTCTATTTTCATTCCGATTTTCTTCTCAAGATAATCAGTCAACGGCTTAAGTTTGCGCCGCAACACCGATGGCGATTCGTCAGGCATGTGGGAAACACGCAGTACCGGCACAGAATAAGTGGATGCATAGAGTACCAAAGCCACAAATATTGCCAGCGAAATGACAAGATTTCTGATGCGAATTAAAAATTCATTACGTTGCATAGCGTTACATATTTAAAAGAAAACTAGGGTACCGTGAAGACTGCACATCAAGGCGTTGGGCACGCGTTCTGGCGGTGCGGCGGTGCGACCCCAGGGACGGAGCCTG
>JADGRM010000070.1 GCA_017880945.1 Gallionella sp.
TGCCGAGATGGAACGCCCGCGCTTTTTCGATGACATCACGATCAGCAACAGTCACCCGTTCATGCTGTCGCAAATGCTCAAACCACGATTCGACCATGAAACATTCCACCATGCGATCCGGATGTTCAATATCGTTGAATAGCTCCCACATGAACGCTCCATCGCGTCGCCTGATCCTGCGCATTTGAAGCATGAACTTCGCGAATTCATCGGCTCTTGCCGGGTCGACAAGGTATTCCACCGTCACCATTACCGGTCCCCTGTCGATTTCAAGATCATCGGGCATCATCGGTGTCGGCCAGTAGATCGACGGCGAAAGATCAGCCACATCATGCTGCCCGATCCGGTATCGCCATGTTGCGGCAATTCCGAGCAATGCCCCGGCGGCTGCCACCGTAAGGGCGTAGGGGATGCCAACCCACGATGCAATTTGCCCCCAAAGTGCGCTGCCCGCAGCCATGCCTCCCATGAAAACGACCCAGAACAGCGCCAAACCTCGTGCCCGCACCCAACCCGGCAGCGCCGTCTGGGCGGCCGTCATCAATGACGATACCACGCTGATCCAGGCCACTCCGGTAAGCAGCATTGCCGCACCGGCTGCGTACACATTCCCGCTATGGGCAAGTGCCAGCATGGCGATCGAGTAAAGCCCGGTGGCGCCCGCCACAATTGTGTCCCGCGATACACGGGTGCGAATACGAGGCAGCAGCAACGCCCCGGCAATCGCGCCTACGCCCAAACAAGCCAGGAACAGTCCATAAGTGCCGGGACCACTTTTCAGTTCTTGTCGGACGATCAGCGGCAACAATGCCCAGGAGGCGCTTGCGAACACAAAAAAAGCAGCTCCCCTGATAAGCACCGCACGCAACTCCTGAGAATGACGTGCATAACGCAATCCGGCGCGCATCGCCCCCAAGACGCGTTCGGCAGGCAGTTCACTTACCGTTGGCGTGCGTTGCCAGCGTTTCAGGGCTGCAATGACGGCAAGAAATGAAATGGCATTCAGGATAAAGACCATTCCGGGCCCGGTTGCGGCAACGATCAACCCGGCAAGCGCCGGACCGACGGATCGGGATACGTTCATCCCGATTGTGTTCAAGCCGATCGCAGCGTGGAGTTCGGATCGCTGCACCAGTTCCGGCGTAATCGCGCCCCATGCCGGCATCATCATTGCGGTGCCTATGCCGAGAGCGAAAGTAAAGATCAACAGGATCGGTGCTGTAGTCATTCCTGAAAGTGTCAGTGCGCCTAGCGTTGCGGCAGTGAGCATCATCCAGATTTGTGATGCGATCAGGTAGCGCCGCCGGTCGACAATATCGGCAAGTGCACCCGCAGGAAGCGCCAGCAGAAATACCGGAGCGGACGTGGCCGCCTGCACCAGAGCCACCATCAGGGGGCTGGGTGCAAGCGAAGTCATGAGCCAGCCAGCGCCGACCTCGTGCATCCAGGAACCGATATTCGAGACAATCGAAGCGATCCACAGCATCCTGAATACCCGGTGATGCAGCGGTGCCCAAGGTGAACTATATGAACCTTTAATAATGTTTTCGCTCATGATTGTTCGCTATGCACCATTCAACGCATGCTTCCAGCTGCGCAGTGGAATACATGTCTGCAGGCGATGAATGGCACGATCGGTAAGTGCGGCATGGATCTCGTGACCAACGGATGATGCGATGTCCAGCGTGGCGTCACCCTGCAGGTGCATGAGCCTTTCATAAGCAGCGTAAGCATGTTGGACAGGAATAACACGGTCATCCTCTCCGTGCAGCAGGTGCAATGTGGTGAGCTCGGGCGCTTTTTCGGGAAGCTTCGCAAACCGGCCGGAAAATGCCAGGACTCTTCCGGCGTTGCCATCATGAATCACACTGAATTCAAGTGCCATAATCGCGCCTTGAGAAAAACCGACAAGTGCGGTGTCCGACTGCAATACCTTGAAGCGATCCTGAGCATGCCGCACCAGGGTATGCAGGGCCGGAATGGCCTCGGCAACGCGCGATGCCCGATTTTCTTCGGTCACCCCATTTATTGAGAACCATTGCCTGCCATTGCCTCCGCCGTCGAATGGATGGGTCCCGTCGGGGAGCAGGAAAGCGGCACTTGGAAATGCATCTCTGAGCTTATTGGCCAACGGCACCAGATCGGCCGACCTTCCGCCCACACCGTGCAACAAAATAAAGAGTTGATTGACCACCTTGGTTTCGGGCAACAGCTCGATACCCCGAAAAATTTGTTCAGCCATTTATTTTCTCCGATGAAAAAATATTATATATCTGCGAGTATGCCGGTAAATTTAAATTTGCTTGCAGTCGAACGGCTGCTGTGGATCGCAAACAGGCGTTCGACAAAACTCTAATCCTGTATGGAAGCAAGTTCACAAACAATCCGATAGCACCCAAGTGATATAATCCGCGCCTCTCTAAAGGTGCCGCTTCATGTCTGTCGTATTGAATTTCAAGTCCCATTTGTCCGAATTGTTCGCGCAGGCGTTGCGCGAAGTGGCTCCAGAAGTTGCTAACAATGGCGCGACACAAACCGAGATACTCATCGAGCGTCCCAAGCTGGCAGCGCATGGCGATTACGCCTGCAATCTGGCAATGCAGCTGGCCAAGCCGTTGCGCAAATCGCCGCGCGACATCGCACAGGCGTTGATCGCGGCGTTGCCGGAATCCGACGTCATCGAGAAGATGGAGATCGCCGGGGCGGGTTTCATCAATATATACATCACCACCTCGGCCAAGCAGGGCGTGGTGCGCGGCGTGTTGCAGGCGGGCGCGGGCTACGGCCACGTCCACCTCGGCGCGGGGCGCAAGGTGGGGGTGGAATTCGTTTCCGCCAACCCGACCGGGCCGCTGCACGTGGGTCACGGGCGAGGCGCGGCGGTGGGGGATTGTTTGTGCAGCGTGTTGCATGCGGCAGGCTGGAATGTGACGCGCGAATTTTACTACAACGATGCGGGTGTGCAGATCGATAACCTGACGCAATCCGTGCAGTTGCGCTGCCTGGGCATCACGCCGGACGACCCAAGCTGGCCGGAAGCGGGCTATCGCGGCGATTACATCGCGGATGTCGCCCGGGCATATCTGGCGGAAGAAACGGTGGAAGCCGACGACCAGCATGTGCATGCCTCCGGCGACGTCAACGATGCAGAGGCGATCCGCCATTTTGCGGTGGCTTATCTGCGCCGCGAGCAGGACCTCGATCTGCGCGCCTTCGGGGTGAACTTCGACGTATTCGCGCTGGAATCCGCGCTGTATACCGAGGGCAAGGTAAAGGAGACGGTCGACAAGCTGATTGCCAGCGGCCACAGTTACGAGCAGGACGATGCGCTGTGGCTGCGCACCACCGATTTTGGCGACGACAAGGACCGGGTGATGCGCAAGAGCGACGGCACTTACACTTATTTCGTACCGGACGTGGCCTATCATCTGGACAAGTGGCGGCGCGGCTTTACCCGGGTCATCAACGAACAGGGCGCGGATCACCACAGCACGATCACCAGGGTGAGAGCCGGGTTGCAAGCGCTGGACGTCGGCATCCCGCAAGGCTGGCCTGATTATGTGTTGCACCAGATGGTGACAGTGCTGCGCAACGGCCAGGAAGTGAAGATCTCCAAGCGTGCCGGCAGCTACGTGACGTTGCGCGACCTGATCGACGAGGTGGGCTGCGACGCGACGCGCTATTTCCTTGCCGCGCGCCACCCGGATTCGCAACTGGTGTTCGACATCGATCTGGCGAAATCCAGGAGCAACGACAACCCAGTGTATTATATCCAGTATGCCCATGCCCGTATCAGCGCGGTGCTGGCGCAATGGGGCGGCGAGCGCAAAGCCCTGCTGGAGGCGGATGTCGGCCTGCTGGACAGCGAATACGAAACGGCTTTGCTGCAACAGCTGATCGATTATCCTCAGGTGATCGAGAATGCCGCGAGCGAATTGGCGCCTCACCTGATCGCCTTTTATCTGAAGGAGTTGGCGGCCGATTTCCACAGCTACTATAATGCGTCGCGCTTTCTGGTCGAGGACGAAGCGGTCAAGTTGGCGCGCCTGGCGTTGATCGCCGCAGCGGCACAGGTTATACATAACGGATTGGCTTTGCTGGGTGTAAGCGCACCTGAAAAAATGTGATGAGCCTGGGATGATGTGATGAGAAGGAACGGATACAACATGGGCAGAGACAACGGTAACAATTCCTCCGCGCCGCGCAAAGGAGGTAATTCCTTATGGGCCGGTATCTTCGTTGGCATGGTGGTCGGTGTCGGCATGGCTGCCGGGGTGGCGTGGTATCTGATGAAGGCCCCCAGCCCGTTCACGAACAAGGAACAGCCGGCGGTGGCGAAATTGCAGCCGGACTCAACCAAACCGGCAACCTCTGGTGCATCGGGAGCTGCAACAGAAAAATCGGCCGCTACTCCGGGTGACGGCAAGCCGCGTTTCGAGTTCTACAAGGTGCTGACCGATAAACAGAAATCAACCGTCAATGTGCCGGCCAAACCCGCTGAAAAGCCCAAACCGATCGTAAATCTCCAGCAGCCGTCCAACAAAACGGCGTCCCCTTATGAACCGCAGATATTGCAGGCGGGATCATTCTCCACTGTCAATGATGCCGAGAAGCTCAAGGCCAAGCTTGCACTGCTGGGGGTCGAAGCCAACATTCAAACCGCGACCATCCCGGATAAAGGCGTGTGGTATCGTGTGCGTTTGGGCCCTTACAAGAGCGCGGACGACCTGAATCGCGCGAGCATTTTTTTGAAACAAAACGGGGTGGATAGCACTCCGATGCGGGCGCAGTAAGCGTTTTTTCAATCACCACAAGGAGCGTATATGAAACTATTAAAAAGTCTGGTTATTGCACTGTCACTGCTGGTTAGCGGCGCGGCATTTGCTGCAGCGGAACTGGGCAAGGATTATTCGTTGTTGAACCCGCCGCAACCGACCGAAAGCAAGAAGATCGAGGTGCTGGAGTTTTTCTTTTACGGCTGCTCGCACTGTTTCCATTTGCATCCGCTGTTAAGCAAGTGGGAAAAGACCATGCCCAAAGATGTGGAACTGACTTTCGTCCCCACGATATTCCGCGACTCATGGGAGCCGATGGCGCGCACTTTCTATGCGCTCGAAAGTATGGGACAACAGCAGCAACTGCATGATGCGCTGTATAAGGCATGGAACGTGGACAACAATCAGTTGCTCGAAGAAGACAAGATACGGGATTTTGTTTCATCGCACGGGGTTGATGGCGCGAAATTTTCCGCCGCTTACAACTCCTTCTCGATGCAAAGCAAGGTGGCGCGCGCCAAGCAAATGATCCGCAGCTATAACATTAGCGGCACGCCTACTCTGGTGGTAGACGGAAAATATGTGATCGAGGGCCTGCAGCCAGAGGACACGATCCGTGTGCTGAAAGAAATGATCGCAATTGCCCGCAAGACGCACCGAAGCTAAATAATTCACCAAGGTAACGGCAAGTCAACCCGTAGCACATTGGTCACTTTGAAAGAAGAAAAATGCCGCTGCGTGTACTAAGCCTTGCATGGCCATGCGACTAGGCCGGCAAAAAACGCCAGCCAAGACGCTGGTCATAAGCGGCGCGTCGAGCGGCTTGGGACTTGCGCTCGCGCGCCATTATCTCGAACGCGGCGCAACGATCGCCGCATTCGCCCGGCGCGGTGAGTTGCTGCAAACGCTCAGTGCAGAATTTCCCGGCAAAGTATTTTGTTACGCGCTGGACGTGCGGGATTCGTCTGCCATACAGCATGCGGCAAACGATTTCATCACACGTGTCGGCTTGCCGGATGTGGTCATCGCCAACGCCGGGGTAAGTGTAGGCACACTCACCGAATATGCCGAAGACATCGATGCTTTTCAACGGGTGATGGATATCAATGTGTTGGGCATCGTGAAAACCTTCCAACCCTTCGTTGCGATGATGCGTGCGGCAAAACGGGGAACGCTGGTCGGCATCGCCAGCGTGGCTGGCTTTCGCGGCTTGCCAGGGGCGAGTGCCTACTCCGCCTCCAAGGCGGCCGCCATCTCGTATTTGGAATCTTTGCGGGTGGAACTGCATGGCAGCGGTGTGAAAGTTGTCACGATCTGTCCGGGCTATATCAAGACACCGATGACCGCCGTTAACCGCTACCCTATGCCTTTCATACTGGATGCCGATGAGGCTGCACAGCGCATGATACGTGTCATCGAACAACAAAATGCATTCACCGTGATCCCATGGCAAATGGGCATCATCGGGCGCGTGCTCAAGTTGTTGCCGCGCTGGATATATGACAGCCTGTTCGCCAGGGCACCGCACAAACCGCGCGGACGCGCCCCGCATTGACGCACCTCGATTGTACTCACCTTAGGATAGGTTCCAGATTGATTTAGCAACAAAGGGGCGTTGAATCCTCATTCATGCCGGGATATCAGTGCGAACACATCCAAATTACCCGTTTAGTCGTGCGCCTAAAGCAGCTTCCCCCTTTGCCAACTGGATAGGTATTCTGTATTCTTGCAGCCGATAAGACATAAGCAAGTCCCAAGTCGGACATGCCTCCGGATCATGAGGCTTTTTCTAAACCCGTTTATTTTAAGGAAGTCATGATGAAAACCATATTTACCCTGCTGGCTGTGTTTGCGTTTACCGGTGCCGCCGTTGTAGTACCCCAATCAAGCGCCTTTGCAGCTACCGAATTCGCCAACAAAGGCAAAGTGCTGGAAACGATGAACGCTTCAATTTACACTTACATACAGGTTTCCACTGACAAGGGACCGGTATGGCTCGCAGCCTCCCAGACCAGCGTCGCCAAGGGTGACACCATCAGCTATCCTGACGGCAATGTGATGACCAACTTTCCAAGCAAATCTCTGAACCGCACATTTGACAAACTAATTATGGTGGATAAAATAAAAGTGGAAAAGAAGAAATAAACTGAACAGTTGGTTGGAAACCCCGGGCCACCGCCGGGGTTTTTTTATTTGCGATGCAAACACTCACCTTAGACGGGAACACACATGAAACTATACTATTCACCAGGCGCCTGCTCGCTGGCTTCGCACATCGCGCTGTACGAAACCGGCCTGCCGTTCGAGATCGACAGGTTGATCAAAACCACCAAGATGACGGTCGGCGGGGAAAACTTCATGCAGATCAATCCCAAGGGTTACGTGCCAACCATCAAACTTGATGACGGCAGCATCCTGACCGAAGGCGCTGCCGTCCTGCAATACATCGCCGACCAGAAGCCCGACTCCGGTCTTGCCCCCAAAGCCGGCACGATGGAGCGTTATCGCCTGCAGGAATGGCTCACTTTCATCAGCAGCGAACTTCATAAATCCTTTAGCCCGATGTTCAACAAGGACACGACGGAAGAAGTGAAAACCAATGTGCGTAATTTGCTTACCAAGCGTTTTGGTTATGTGGAAACACAGTTGGCGAACAAACCGTATTTGATGGGCGATCATTTCACCGTGGCGGATGCGTATCTGTTCGTGGTGGTGAACTGGAGCAATCCCGTCGGCTTCGATCTCAGTCCGTTTCCACGAATCAAAGAATACCAGGCGCGTATCGCTGCACGTCCCGCTGTGCAAGCGGCGATGAAAGCAGAAGGTTTGCTGAAATAGATTTGCTGATCAGGTAGGCAAAAAAAGCCGCATCACTGCGGCTTTTTAGTTTTTGTGTGTAAGCAAACCTTGCGATCAACTGGCAAGCTTGCGTTTCAACACATCGTTCAACTGCGCCGGATTGGCTTGGCCCTTGCTGGCCTTCATCGCCAGACCGACAAAGAAGCCGAACACCTTATCCTTGCCGCTGCGGTACTCGGCCACTTGTGCCGGATTGGCGGCGATGATCTCGTCCACGATCTTCTCGATTGCGCCGGTATCTGAAACTTGCTTCAGCCCCTTGGCGTCAATTTCCGCATCAATTGAGGTTAGGGCTTCAGCCAACTTGGCAAAAATTTGATTTCGTCCCCAAGCGCTATCCAAAATTTCTTTGGCAGTTTTTACGTTGATAGTGTTATCACTAACTCGAGCAAGAAGTCCTGCAAGCCAAGCGGCAGAAACGGGGCAGTTTTCAATTTCTAGTTTATCGCGCGCAAGCAGGGCAGAAATTTCACCCATAATCCAGTTAGCAACCAGCTTGGATTGCTTGGGCAAGCAACTAATTGCGGCCTCAAAAAAATCCGCCATCGCGCGCGAGGCAGTTAGGATGCTGGCATCATATGCGGACAAGCCAAGATCGTTCACATAGCGCTTCTGTTTGGCCTGCTGTGATTCAGGCAACGTTGCGCGCACTTGTTCGAACATTGCGGGGGTGATGTCCAGCGGCAACAGGTCCGGATCGGGGAAGTAACGGTAGTCGTGCGCTTCTTCCTTGCTGCGCATCGCGAGGGTTTCACCTTTGTCCGCATCGAACAATACCGTTGCCTGATGAATCTTGCCGCCATTTTCCAGCGTGTCGATCTGCCACTGCACTTCGTAGTCGATGGCCTGCTGCATGAACTTGAACGAGTTGAGGTTCTTGATCTCGCGGCGGGTGCCGAGCGGTTCGCCGGGGCGGCGCACCGACACATTGACGTCGCAGCGGAACGAACCTTCCTGCATGTTGCCGTCGCAGATGCCGATCCAGCGTACCAGCGAATGCAGGGTTTTGGCATAGGCCACCGCTTCTGCTGCCGAACTCATGTCCGGCTCGGAAACGATCTCGAGCAGCGGTGTTCCGGCACGATTCAAGTCCACGCCAGTAACGCCTTGGGACTCACCGTGTACCGACTTGCCCGCGTCCTCTTCCAGATGGGCGCGGGTGATGCGCACCACTTTCTCGTAAGGCTTGGCGTTGCCGGACAGCGGATCGACTTGTATCGTCAGCGCGCCCTGCCCCACAACCGGCAGATCGAACTGGCTGATCTGGTAGCCCTTGGGCAGGTCCGGATAGAAATAATTCTTGCGCGCAAACACCGAGCGCGGCGCGATGTGCGCGCCGACGGCAAGGCCGAACTTGATCGCGCGCTCCACCGCGCCCTTGTTCAACACCGGCAGCACGCCCGGCAGCGCGATGCTCACCGCGTCGGCCTGCGTGTTCGGCTCGGCACCATAGGTGGTTGAGGCACCCGAGAATATTTTGCTGTTGGTCGAGAGTTGGGTATGCACTTCCAGCCCGATGACGATTTCCCATTCGGGTGCCCGGACATAACCAGCCACTTGGCTGCTGTCTTTAGGCAGCCTAGTGGAATGGCTAGTAGTTTCATCAGAAGTTCTACGTAGCATGCTCATATCCTCAAAGCCCGATGTCTTGCGGGACGCGATCATGATGATCGGTCGCCTGCTGGTATTGGTGCGCGACATTCAGCATCTGTGCCTCGGCGAAATAGTTGCCGATGATCTGCAGCCCGACCGGACGGCCATTGCTGCCGAAGCCCGCAGGGATCGATATGCCGGGCAGGCCGGCCAGATTC
>JADGRM010000071.1 GCA_017880945.1 Gallionella sp.
CACATTATTGGAAGCCAGCATCAAGGTGCGGCACTCCATCTGCGCTTCCAGCGACAACGGCACGTGTACCGCCATTTGGTCACCGTCGAAGTCGGCGTTGAATGCCGAACAGACCAGCGGATGCAACTGGATCGCCTTGCCTTCGATCAGGATGGGTTCGAACGCCTGAATACCCAAACGGTGCAGGGTCGGCGCACGGTTCAACATCACAGGATGTTCACGTATCACCTCTTCGAGTATGTCCCACACGATAGGCTCTTCTGCTTCCACCATGCGCTTGCTGGCCTTGATGGTAGTCGCCAATCCCATCGCCTCGAGGCGGCTGAAAATGAACGGCTTGAACAATTCCAATGCCATTTTTTTGGGCAGCCCGCATTGATGCAGCTTGAGTTGCGGACCGACCACAATCACCGAACGACCCGAATAGTCGACGCGTTTACCCAGCAGGTTTTGGCGGAAACGACCGCTCTTGCCCTTGATCATGTCAGCCAGGGATTTCAACTGGCGCTTGTTAGCACCGGTCATCGCCTTGCCGCGACGACCATTGTCCAGCAATGAGTCCACGGCTTCCTGCAACATGCGTTTCTCGTTGCGCACGATGATGTCAGGCGCTTTCAGTTCAAGCAAACGACGCAGACGGTTGTTGCGGTTGATCACGCGACGATACAGATCATTCAGATCGGAAGTCGCAAAGCGACCGCCATCCAGCGGCACCAGCGGACGCAGCTCCGGCGGCAAGACTGGCAACACTGTCATCACCATCCATTGCGGCTTGATGCCGGATGCGTTAAACGCTTCCAGAATTTTCAGGCGCTTGGCGTATTTCTTGATTTTGGTTTCCGAACCGGTCGCCGCAAGATCAGCGCGTATCGTTTCGATTTCACCGGTGACATCCAGACTGCTCAACAGTGCGCGGATACCTTCCGCGCCCATCGTCGCGGTGAACTCATCGCCGTATTCTTCGGTCTTGGCAAGATAATCATCCTCGGACAACAGCTGGCCGCGATTCAACGGGGTCATGCCGGGTTCGGTCACCACATAGGCCTCGAAGTACAACACACGCTCGATGTCCCGCAGGGTCATGTCCAATACCATGCCGAGACGCGATGGCAGGGATTTAAGGAACCAGATATGCGCCACCGGGCTGGCCAATTCGATATGTCCCATGCGTTCGCGGCGCACCTTGGACAGGGTCACTTCCACGCCGCATTTTTCGCAGATCACACCGCGATGCTTCAGGCGCTTGTACTTGCCGCACAAGCACTCATAATCCTTTACCGGCCCGAAGATCTTCGCGCAGAACAGCCCGTCACGCTCCGGCTTGAAGGTGCGGTAGTTGATGGTTTCCGGCTTTTTGACTTCGCCATAGGACCAAGAGCGGATTTTCTCCGGCGACGCAAGACCGATTTTGATCGCGTCGAACTCTTCTTTTTGTGTGACCTGCTTAAATAAATCCAGCAATGATTTCATTTGAGACTCCTATTCGCCTTATGCCAGCACAATGTATTAGCAACAAAGTTACGTAATTTCCCATGCGTTTAGCCGCACGGGAAATTGTCAGTGACGCACCAGATCCATATCGATCGCCAAGGAACGGATTTCCTTGATGACCACGTTGAAGGATTCCGGCATACCGGCATCGATCTTGTGTTCGCCTTTGACGATGCTTTCGTAGACCTTGGTACGCCCAGCCACGTCATCCGACTTGACCGTGAGCATTTCCTGCAAGGTGTAAGCCGCGCCGTAAGCTTCCAGCGCCCAAACTTCCATCTCACCGAAGCGTTGGCCGCCGAACTGCGCTTTGCCGCCCAAGGGCTGTTGCGTGACCAGACTGTACGGCCCGGTGGAACGCGCGTGCATCTTGTCATCCACCAAGTGGTGCAATTTCAGGATGTGCTTGTATCCCACCGTCACTTGTCGATCGAATGCCTCGCCGGTGCGACCATCAAACAGGGTGGTCTGACCAGACAGCGGCAGGTCCGCCAATTCCAGCATGTACTTGATCTCTTCTTCGCTGGCACCGTCGAACACCGGTGTCGCGAATGGCACGCCATGCTTCAGGTTGCGGCACAACTCGATGATCTCATCGTCGCTGAATGCTTCCAGATCAACGGTTTGGCCGTTATGGTGGTTGTAAATCTTGCCGAGGAATTTGCGTACTTCGGTGATCTTGGCATTGGTTTGCAACATCGTGTCGATCTTCTTGCCCAGCCCCTTGGCTGCCCAGCCCAGGTGAGTCTCGAGAATCTGGCCGATGTTCATCCGCGATGGCACGCCGAGCGGATTCAATACCACATCGACTGGTGTGCCATCCGCCATGTACGGCATGTCTTCCACCGGCACGATGCGCGATACCACACCTTTGTTGCCGTGACGTCCCGCCATCTTGTCGCCCGGTTGCAGACGACGCTTTACCGCGACGTATACCTTGACCATCTTTTGCACGCCGGCTTGCAGTTCATCGCCCTGGGTCAGCTTCTTCTTCTTCAGCTCGAACGCCGCATCGAATTCGGCACGCTTCTGGGCCAGACCCTCCTTGACCTGTTCCATCTGCGCTGCCACTTCGTCATTTGCAATGCGAATATCGAACCACAGATGGGGCTCGATACCATGCAGATATTCTTTGCTCAACTTGGTTCCCTTGACCAGCTTCTTCGGTCCGCCATTGGCCACTTTGCCGTGCAACAACTTTTCCATACGCGCGAACACGTCAGCTTCCACGATACGCATCTGGTCGACCAGATCCTTCTTGTAGCGATTCAGCTCGTCGTCGATGATCTGCTGAGCACGCTTGTCGCGTTGCAACCCTTCGCGGGTGAACACCTGCACATCGATCACCGTTCCCGAGCTACCTGTCGGCACACGCAGGCTGGTATCTTTGACGTCCGAAGCCTTCTCACCGAAGATCGCGCGCAGCAATTTCTCTTCCGGGGTCAGCTGGGTCTCGCCCTTGGGCGTCACTTTGCCGACCAGCACGTCGCCCACCGCGACTTCCGCACCGATATGCACTATGCCGCATTCGTCAAGACGCGCCAGTTGCGCTTCAGCCAGATTCGGGATATCGCGGGTGATTTCTTCCGGGCCGAGCTTGGTATCACGTGCGGCAACAGTCAATTCTTCGATATGGATGGAAGTGAAACGATCCTGTGCCGAAACGCGTTCGGAAATCAAAATCGAATCCTCATAGTTGTAGCCGTTCCAAGGCATGAACGCGACCAACATGTTCTGACCGAGAGCCAGTTCGCCCAGGTCGGTGGAAGCGCCGTCAGCCACCACGTCGCCGCGCGCGATCACGTCGCCCACCTTGACCAGCGGACGCTGGTTGATGTTGGTGTTCTGGTTGGAACGGGTGTATTTGGTCAGATTGTAGATGTCCACGCCGACTTCGCCGGCAGTCGTCTCGTCGTCGTTGACGCGCACCACGATACGGGCAGCATCCACGTAATCGATGCGTCCACCGCGCCAAGCCTGTACGGTCGTGCCGGAGTCCACTGCCACGGTGCGCTCAAGGCCGGTTCCCACCAGCGGCTTTTCCGCACGCAAGCAAGGCACAGCCTGGCGTTGCATGTTCGCACCCATCAAGGCGCGGTTGGCATCGTCATGTTCCAGGAACGGGATCAATGAAGCCGCGACCGACACCACTTGCGAAGGCGACACGTCCATGTATTCCATCTGATCAGGAGCAGCCAACACGAATTCATTGTGATGACGCGCCGACACGATGTCGTTGGTGAAGTGGCCTTTCTTGTCCAGTTCGGCATTCGCCTGGGCGATCGTGAACTTGCCTTCCTCGATCGCGGACAAATAATCGACTTCGTCAGCCACCTTACCCTTGGTTACCTTGCGATACGGCGTTTCGATGAAACCGTACTCGTTGGTGCGCGCATACAACGCCAGCGAGTTGATCAGGCCGATGTTCGGGCCTTCCGGTGTCTCGATCGGGCACACGCGTCCATAATGGGTCGGATGCACGTCGCGCACCTCGAAGCCGGCGCGTTCGCGGGTCAATCCGCCCGGTCCAAGCGCGGAGATACGGCGCTTGTGGGTGATTTCGGACAAGGGATTGGTTTGGTCCATGAACTGCGACAACTGGCTGGAGCCAAAGAATTCCTTGACCGCCGCCGAGATCGGCTTGGCATTGATCAGGTCATGCGGCATCAGGTTGTCAGTTTCAGCTTGGCCGAGGCGTTCCTTGACGGCGCGTTCCACGCGTGCCAAACCGGCACGGAACTGGTTTTCGGCCAATTCACCCACGGCGCGCACACGACGATTGCCGAGATGATCGATATCATCGATCTCGCCATGCCCGTTGCGCAACTCGACCAGAATCTTCACCACTTCGACGATATCTTCGTTGGACAGGATCGCCGCACCGGTCAGCTCTTCGCGTCCGACACGACGATTGAATTTCATGCGTCCCACGGCCGACAAGTCATAGCGCTCGTCGTTAAAGAACAGGCCGTTGAACAGGTTCTCCACCGCATCTTCGGTGGGCGGCTCACCAGGGCGCATCATGCGGTAAATCGCCACACGCGCCGTCCATTGGTCGACAGTTTCATCGGTGCGCAGAGTTTGCGAGATGAACGCGCCATGATCCAGATCGTTGGTGTACAAAGTATTGATTTTCTTGACACCCGCTTCTTGCAGAGAATGCAGCAACGCTTCGGTGATCTCATCATTGGCGTTGGCGATGATTTCGCCGCTATCCTTGTCCACGATGTTGCTTGCAAGCACGCGACCGATCATGAATTCCTCGGTCACATCCAGCTTTTCGATACCCGCTTCCTGTATTTCGCGGATGTGACGCACGGTGATGCGCTTGTCTTTGGCTACGATGACCTTGCCGGATTTGCCCAGAATATCAAAACGTGCCACATCTCCGCGCAGGCGCTCCGGCACCACTTCATACTGGATACCTTTCTTGCTCAGATGGAACGCATCAAACTCGAAGAACATCTTCAGCATGTCTTCGTTGCTATAACCCAGCGAGCGCAACAGGATGGTGACCGGCATCTTGCGACGGCGGTCGATACGGAAGTACACGTAGTCCTTGGCATCGAATTCGAAGTCCAGCCATGAGCCGCGGTAAGGAATGATGCGCGCGGAGAACAACAGCTTGCCCGATGAATGCGTCTTGCCGCGATCATGCTCGAAGAACACGCCAGGCGAACGGTGCAACTGGGAAACGATCACACGCTCGGTGCCGTTGATCACGAACGAGCCGGTATGGGTCATCAGCGGGATCTCTCCCATATACACTTCCTGCTCTTTCACTTCCTTGACAGTGGGCTTGGAAGCTTCCTTGTCCATGATGGTCAGGCGCACACGGGCGCGTAGCGGAGAAGCATAAGTCAGGCCGCGCTGACGGCATTCCTTCACGTCGAACGGAGGCATACCCAACTGGTAGCTGACGAAATCAAGACGCGCATTCTTGGAATGGCTATGAATCGGAAAGATTCCGTTAAAGGCAGCCTGCAAACCATCATTCTTGCGTTGTTCCGGAGGCGTATAGGCCTGCAGAAAAGCGGCGAAAGATTCCAATTGAGTGGACAACAGAAAAGGGACCGGCAACGCGCCGACTCGCTTGGCAAAACTTTTACGGATACGTTTTTTTTCGGTAAAAGAATAGCTCATATAATCTCCACGATTGAGGAACACAAATTTTGCGGGCATTCGCCTTTCAGCGAAATGCCTGCTTGAACCACATCAGCGCCGGTTATCCCGGAACTAAAAAGTCAGGGGACAGGAAATAATTTACGACTTCCTGACCGCTGGCTTCTTAAGCGGCAAAAGGCTGACGGTAAGCCGCCAGCCTTTTTACAGCATAAAAAATTACTTGATTTCAGCGGCTGCGCCAGCTTCCAGCAACTGCTTCAGTGCAGCATCCGCATCAGCTTTGGAAACGCCTTCCTTAACGTTCTTTGGTGCGCCATCAACCAGATCCTTGGCTTCTTTCAAGCCCAGACCGGTAATGGTGCGAACAGCCTTGATCGTGTTCACCTTGTTGTCACCGGGGCCCTTGAGCAACACGGTGAACTCGGTTTGTTCAGCGGCAGCAGCACCGGCACCGGCACCGGCAGCAGGTCCGGCTACGGCAACCGCCGCAGCTGACACGCCGAATTTCTCTTCCATTTGCTTGATCAGGTCGGAAAGTTCCAGCACCGTCATCTTAGCGATTACATCCATCACGCCAGCATTAGTTACAGCCATATTGTTCTCCTTGTTCAGTTAATTCAAAAATATTAAGCAGCGGTTGCGGCTTCGTTCTTGTCGCGGATCGCAGCCAGAGTGCGGACAAACTTTGCAGTCGTCGCATTCATGGTTGCCATCAGGCGCGCAATCAACTCGTCGCGGCTTGGTGTTGCAGCGAGCACAGCGACTTGTTCCGCAGACATCAGGGAACCACTCATTGCACCGGCCTTGATCACCAGCTTGTCATTGGTTTTGGCAAAATCGAACACCACTTTTGCCGCAGCGACTGCATCAGCACTCATGCTATACACAAGAGGGCCGACCATTTTTTCAGCCAGTGCTTCAAAAGGCGTTCCTTTTACCGCGCGCTGTGCCAAGGTGTTTTTCAACACATGGAAATACACCCCAGACTTACGCGCGCTAGCACGCAACTTGGTGATGTCAGCGACCTTGATGCCACGGTATTCTGCCAAAACGATAGTTTGCGCCTGCGCCACCTGGGCACTGACCTCCGCTACCACGGCTTGCTTTTCTTGCAGATTGAGACTCAAGTCTTCCTCCAATTTCCGGAATGCACTCACGCACACCCCATCGTTTACAACAGCGACCTTGAATCAGGAGAACAATCATTCCTGCTCGCGGGCGCACCATCTACGTGGGCCGCCGAATGTCCGTATGCTGGACGCTCCGTCAATTAAGTTTCAGGCCAACTGCGCCTTCAACGCCTACGGTCTCGGATGCTGCAAGCACGCCAGCATTCCAAAACTTTTGCCGGCGAGTAAGTCGCCAGCGAATTCAAAACAACTAAGCGGTCAAACTCGCCTGTTCAACGCGTATCCCCGCTCCCATGGTGCTGGAGAGCGATACCTTTTTCAGGTACATGCCCTTGGAAGCCGGCGGCTTGGCCTTGTTCAGCGCATCAACCAGAGCAAGCAAATTCTCACGCAACGCTTCCGGCGCGAATGAAGCGCGCCCGATGGTGCACTGCACGATGCCATTCTTGTCAGTGCGATATTGCACTTGACCTGCCTTGGCGTTCCTCACCGCACCCGCCACGTCCGCGGACACCGTACCTACCTTGGGATTAGGCATCAAACCGCGCGGGCCGAGAATCTGCCCCAGTTGACCGACCAGACGCATCGCATCCGGGCTGGCGATCAGCACGTCAAAATTCAAATTGCCACCCTTGATGGATTCAGCCAGATCTTCGAAACCCACGATGTCAGCACCGGCAGCCTTTGCTTCTTCAGCCTTGGCACCTTGCGCGAACACCGCGACACGCACTGTCTTACCCGTTCCCTTGGGCAGCACTACCGATCCACGCACCAATTGGTCTGATTTCTTGGCATCAATACCGAGGTTGATTGCAACGTCGATGGACTCATCGAACTTGGCCACGGCATTTTCTTTAACCAGATTCAGCGCATCGCTCAAGGGATACAGCTTATTTCGATCGATCTTGGCTGCAATTGCTTTATATCGTTTGGACATCATGTTATACGCCCTCCACGGTGATGCCCATGCTGCGCGCGCTTCCGGCGATAGTGCGCACTGCTGCGTCCATATCGGCTGCGGTCAGATCCGGCATCTTGGTTGTAGCGATCTGTTCCGCTTGCTTGCGGGTCAGCTTGCCCACCTTGTCGGTATGGGGCGTTTTACTGCCTTTTTGAATACCCGCGGCCTTCTTGATCAGAATGCTCGCAGGCGGGGTCTTCATGATGAAGGTGAAGCTCTTGTCCGCAAATGCGGTGATCACCACCGGAATCGGCAGACCGGGTTCAACGCCTTGGGTTTGCGCGTTGAACGCCTTGCAGAACTCCATAATATTCAGGCCGCGTTGACCCAATGCTGGACCAATCGGTGGACTCGGGTTTGCCTTACCAGCAGGCACTTGCAGCTTGATGTAGCCGACGACTTTTTTTGCCATGATGCACTCCTATCAAACGGGTACGAACGAAACTATTAGTCTCTCCCCAACATGAGAAATGGCAACCTGGAAACCGCGTCCGCATTTTTTGCAGACTGAGTCCCACGTTCCCACTTCTCGCTTTTCAGGCCTTTTCTACTTGGCCGAAATCCAGCTCAACCGGTGTCGAACGACCAAAAATGGTCACCGCCACGCGTATTTTGTTCTTGTCGTAATTGACGTCTTCAACCGAACCATTGAAGTCAGTGAACGGGCCTTCCTTGACACGCACCAACTCACCCACTTCGAACAACACCTTGGGCCTCGGCTTTTCAACCCCAGCCTGCATTTGTTGCATGATGTTCTGCACTTCCTTGGCACTGATCGGCGTGGGTTTCATCGCCGAGCCGCCCAGGAAACCTGTCACCTTGGGCGTATTCTTCACCAAGTGCCAACTTTCATCGGTCATTTCCATTTCAACCAACACATAGCCTGGGAAGAACTTGCGCTCGGTAATGCTCTTCTGCCCAGACTTCAGTTCCACAACCTCTTCGACAGGAACCAGAATCTGACCAAACTTATCCTGCATACCGTCACGCTGGATGCGCTCCAGCAAGGCGCGCTGCACGCTTTTCTCAAACTGCGAGTACGTATGAACAACATACCATTGCATGGTCATCACTCACCCCGCCCCATAAGCTTGTTCACTACCAACATCAGGCTGGCATCCACTGCCCACAAAAACAATGCCATGGTGATGGCAAATGCAATCACCACCGCAGTGGTCTGCAATGTTTCTTTGCGCGTCGGCCAAACCACACGCTTCGCCTCGGCAACAGAATCTTTGCCAAATGCAAAAAAACGCTTGCCCGACTGGCTGGTCCACGCCACGCCTGTGGCCAACAACAAACCCACCAGCACTGAAGCCAGTTTCAGGACTGCTGCACTATCGTGCAAGTAGTAGTAGCCTGCGATGCCTGCCGCCACCAGCAAAAGGGCAACGAACAACTTAATTTTGTCTGCCATGCGCGATCATTCCGATTAACTGTTACTTGCTTTTTTGGCAGGCCAGGAGGGTTTCGAACCCCCAACCCTCGGTTTTGGAGACCGATACTCTACCAATTGAGCTACTGGCCTAAAAAATCAGCAACAAGGTTCAGGTTAAGAACCGCCAAACTCCGCAGCAATTTTCTTGCTCCCTGAATCTTGCCACATGAACCTTGTTACTCAATAATCTTTGCAACCACACCCGCACCGACGGTACGCCCACCTTCACGGATGGCGAAGCGTAAGCCCTCTTCCATCGCGATCGGGTTGATCAG
>JADGRM010000072.1 GCA_017880945.1 Gallionella sp.
AATTCAGGGTTAAGTTGGTCAGTTTGAAATTCATCAAAATAAACGAGGAGATAGATTGTGAAAGTCTGGCATAAAATCATGGTGGCACCGGGAGTAGCTATCGTCTTCCTGATGGTGTTGGGAGCGATATCGTATAGCGTTCTGACATACCAGAATTCCACAATAGCCGAGCTATTTAACAACCGTTTCGCTAATTATCAGATTGCCTCCGGTTCCGCGCAGGATATCAGTGAGGTGCATTCCAATGTGTACCGATTGTTTACATGGCTTGGCAACCTCAAGGAAGACAAGATCGATCAGATTACGGCCGAGCAAAAAACAAAGATTGACGATGTGACTCAGAGCATGACCCGATTTTCGGGCCGTTCAAATATGGATGCCGAAGAACTTAAAATCGCCGAAGCCATTGTTGTCAAACTTGGCAAATACAAGAGCGACGTGGATACAGCGATCGACCTGAGTAAAGTGGACTTCAATACGGGTATGAGCGCGATGCAAACGGCTGACAGTGATTTCCAGATCATGATCAAAGATTTCGAAGATCTGGTTAAGCTCGAGCAGCAATTAGCGCAGGAAAACTACGAAAGAGCCAGTGCCGCCTTCGGCAAGGCGGTATTGGCAATGATTACCATCCTGGGGTTCGCACTGGTGATCTCGGCGGGCATCTCACTTTTCATGAGCCGGATGATCTTGCGTCAGATCGGGGGCGAGCTCGATTATGCCGCAGAAGTGGTACGCAAGGTATCTGAAGGCGATCTCACCGTCGTGGTCGAAACCCGGGCAAAAGATCAGTCGAGCTTGCTGTTTGCGTTGAAGCACATGAGCGAAAGCCTCACTAACATCGTCACCAACGTGCGCAACACCACCGACATGATCACTACCGCCTCCAGGGAGATCGCGACAGGCAACAGCGACCTGTCACAACGCACTGAAGAACAGGCCTCCAGTCTGGAAGAAACAGCAAGCAGCATGGAAGAACTGACCTCGACCGTGAAGCAGAACGCGGAGAACGCCAAGCACGCCAACCAGCTGGCGGCGAATGCATCGGACATCGCGGTCAAGGGCGGGCTAGCGGTGGGCGAAGTGGTGCAAACCATGGCCTCGATCAGCACCAGCTCAAAGAAGATCGGGGACATCATCAGCGTGATCGAAGGTATCGCGTTTCAGACCAACATCCTGGCCCTGAACGCCGCCGTGGAAGCGGCGCGCGCCGGGGAACAAGGACGCGGCTTCGCAGTGGTGGCGGCAGAGGTGCGCAACCTGGCACAGCGCTCGGCCGTTGCCGCCAAGGAGATCAAAGTTCTGATCGGCGACTCGGTGGACAAGGTGGATGCTGGTTCCAAACAGGTAGATCAAACCGGCGCGACGATGAACGAGATCGTCATCGCGGTAAAGCGCGTCACCGACATCATGGCCGAGATCGCGGCCGCTTCCGACGAGCAGAACACGGGCATCGAGGAAGTCAATCAGGCGATCATCCAGATGGACGAAGTGACGCAGCAGAACGCCGCACTGGTCGAACAAGCGGCGGCCGCCGCCGAATCGATGCAGGAACAGGCGAATGCACTGTATGTTGCGGTGAGTGTATTCAAGGTGGCGGAGGGCAAAGAAGGCACGCAGAGATTAGCAGCAAAAATGGCTGCTCGACAAGATAACAAGCCCGCCGTCACGCAACGCACCACAACTGCAGTGGCACCGCATGGGAAAGAGCGCAGGAAAGAGCGCAGGCTGGCCGCAACCAAAGAGGTTAAAGAGTTTAAAGAGGATAAAGAAGGCGAGTGGAAGGAGTTTTAGTCGGAGGTAGGGTTGATTGGGCTGTTCGGGCTGAATTCCCAGACTTATTGATGTTGCGGTTTTATGGATAATAAAAGACCAGTCAAGGAGGTTGGTTCTTTTATTAATATTGTTGCATATCAGGAAGTTCGCCCTGACCAGAGTAATCCTTGATTTCGTGGATTCGTAAACTAAAAGGGTCAGCTTCGCCTTTTATTTTAAACCGTGCGGTGGAGGTGCTACTCCACGCTGCCGAAGGAGCTATCGCTGGAGTAAGGCGGTAAAGGCAAGCCTGCGATACGGCTGGCTTGACTTACCGGCCCGCCGGGGAACATTTCATAGAGTTCTTTGCGCCCGCGATCATCGCAAAACTTCTCTTCCAATTCGCGCAACAATTCTCGGGCGCTGCCAGCCTTGCCGTGATTGCGGTAGCGTTCTCTCAGGAAGATGATTACTTCCCAGTGTTCGTCGCCGAGAAAAATGCCCTCCTCTGCGGCGAAGCGCTGTGCCACCAGCGGCGACCAGTGTTCCAGATCGAACAAGTTACCTTCGGGGTCCGTTTCTGAAAGGTGGTCATTTTTTATGGCTTTGATGATGTCGAGCATGATGGATTCCTCCAGCTGGCGTTAGTGGTTGGTTTTGATGAACTATCCAGAATGAGCATCCTAGAGGTGTCGGTTGGGGATGTCAGCTACACTAACCCGAGTAAGGAGTAGGGTATCAATGAACTAAAAGAGTCAGCTTCGAATAATTATCCAAGGGAGACCGTGATATGAAGAAGTTCAAGAAAAAATCTTGGCTATCCCCATTCATACTGGTCAGTTCAGCATGGCAATAACTACTAAGCGTTGCCAGTAAAGTTGGTTCAGCCGAATATATCTACAATATATGGAGCAAAAGCAGCGACTGAAACTGACAACGTGGCAAGCCATCCAAGTTCGTTGAAGAAATTTAATTCTTCTTTTGCAAGTTTGTTTTCTGGTTTTAGGGACATGATAGCGGCCTCCTATAAATAAAACTTGAAACGATAAATGACGATATTGACTGTCATTACATTTTGTTTGTAATGCCACAAAATGTACTGACATAGTATGCATAACCAAGTAATTTTGTCAAGTAATATATTGCTTCAGTTATCCGGCAGGAAGCCAGAATACGCCTAATGAGCGATCTTCCCGGCAGCGCCACCTTTCAATAAAACCAAAGGCGCCGGAGTCGAATTGTTTTGGCGAGATGCGCTCGCGGCGGGAATTGGCCATGCAGGCCGCAGCAGTGCTGCTCGAATGCCCTGCTCACCCCACGCGCCCGTACCGGGCGCGGATTCAATTCCCGTGCAATCACAACTCAACAAACAAAAACGACACCGCGAGGGTGTCGTTTTTGTTGTTGGACGGCCCGAATAAGCCTCAAAACCTGATCAATACATGGTTTCTGTATGTATTGAAATCAAAGTTACCCCCAAAGTTACCCTTGGGACTGCATCGTTGCTTCGCGCGCGTACCTATGGGTAATATTTTCTCCGTAAAAACTCGCTTGTCGTGAAGTTCATTCAATCCCGCTTGGTTTGATTTTCGACTGGAGGTGCTGACCGCCGCGTGCGCGTTTGCCGAAATAGCCTTGCAGAACGTTCCCTGACAATTTGACGACTTGCTCTTTTGCGCCCGTCTTGCCGAAAATATTCAACTCGGGTTGATTGATGACAGAAGCAGCCGCCAATTCATCTTTTTCACCCAGCCCCATGAGGATGACCCCTTTGCCGCCACCTGGCAGATGTTTCATCTCGCCGAAAAGGAACACCAGCAGTCTGCCGCCACTGGATACGGCGGCGACCAGTGATTGTTCGGTTGGCGTGAATGGGGCAGGGGAGAGGATGGCTTCCTTGTCCACGGTGATGAATTGTTTGCCCGCCTTGTTCCTGCCCACCATGTCGCCGAGGGCGCAGGTGAAGCCATATCCGGCGGAAGTCGCGATCAATAATTGCTGGTCGGATTTGCCGCATAGCGCGTGCGCGATTTTTGCCCCGGGAGCGAGCTCCATGAAGGTGGCGAGCGGTGCGCCGTCGCCGCGTCCCGAGGGCAGTTGCGCGACCGGGATGCTGCACACGCGACCGTTGTCGCAGATCACGATACAGTGATCGGTGGTGCGGCACTCGAACCTGGATAACAAGCCGTCGCCGTCCTTGAAGGCGAGGGTGGATAAATCCAGGCCGTGTCCCTGACGGCTGCGCACCCAGTGTTTGTTGGAGATGATGACGGTCACCGGTTCGTCGAGCAGCGGTGCTACCAGCGTCGATTTTTCTTCTTCCTTGATCAGCGTGCGGCGCTCGTCGCCGTAGGTTGCGGCATCGGCTTCGATCTCTTCGGCGACCAGTTCGCGCAGCGCGCTTTCCTTGGCCAGCAGGCGTGTCAGTTCGCGGCGTTCTTTTTCCAGCGCCTTCACTTCCTTTTCGATGCGTATGCCTTCCATCTTCGCCAGTTGGCGCAGGCGGATTTCCAGTATGTCTTCGGCCTGCCGCTCGGAGAGTTCGAAGCGCGCGATCAATGCGGCCTTGGGATCGTCCGATTCGCGGATCAGCGCGATCACCTCGTCGAGGTTGAGGAACACCACCATGCGGCCTTCGAGGATGTGCAGGCGGTCATTGACCTGGGCCAAGCGATGTTGGCTGCGGCGGCGCACCGTGCCCAGGCGGAACTCCACCCATTCGCGGATGATCCGGGTCAGAGACTTCTGCTGCGGGCGGCCATCCAGTCCTATCATGGTCATGTTGATGGGAGCGGAAGATTCCAGGCTGGTGTGGGCGAGCAGGACATTCATCAGCTCGTCCTGTGTCTGGCGTGAAGACTTGGGCTGGAACACCAGACGCACGGCCTGCGACTTGTCGGACTCGTCGGCTACCGCATCCAGCAACGACAGCAGCAATTGCTTGTTCTGCACCTGATCCTGGGTCAGGCTCTTTTTGTTGGCTTTAACTTTCGGATTGGTCAGTTCGTCGATTTCTTCCAGCACTTTTCGGGTCGATGTGCCATGCGGGAGTTCATGCACCACGATCTGCCACTGGCCGCGCGCCAGTTCTTCGACTGTCCATCTGGCGCGCATCTTGAGCGAGCCGCGTCCACTCAGGTAACAGTCGCGGATGTCGCGCGGAGACGAGATGATTTGCCCCCCGCCGGGGAAGTCCGGCCCATGGATGCAGGCGAGCAGGGCATCGTCGCCGAGATCCGGGTTGCGCACCAGTTGCACGGCGGCTTCTGCAACTTCACGCAGATTGTGCGAGGGGATTTCTGTCGCCATGCCGACCGCGATGCCCGATGCGCCGTTGAGCAGCACCATGGGCAGGCGCGCCGGGAGCATGGCGGGTTCCTGGAATGCGCCGTCGTAGTTGGGCACGAAGTCCACCGTGCCCATGTCGATTTCGGACAGCAGCAGTTCGGCCAACGGAGTGAGGCGCGTCTCGGTATAGCGCATGGCCGCCGCGTTGTCGCCGTCGCGGGTGCCGAAGTTGCCCTGTCCGTCCACCAGCGGATAGCGCAAGGAGAAGTCCTGCGCCAGGCGCACCATAGCTTCGTAGGCGGATGAATCGCCATGCGGATGGTATTTGCCCAATACGTCGCCGACCACGCGCGCCGATTTGACGTGCTTGCTGCCATGGTTCAGACCCATCGCGCGCATCGCATAGAGTATGCGCCGCTGCACCGGCTTCTGGCCGTCGCACACGTCCGGCAGGGCGCGGCCTTTCACCACCGAGATGGCGTATTCCAGATAGGCGCGCTCGGCATACTGCGCAATCGGCACCTCGTCGCCGTCCGGCAGCGCGGGCAGCGGGGCGAATTGTCTTGCGCCGCCGTTTCCTCCGGCTGCTGCAACTGATTCTGCCGCAACTTCTGCTGCGTTTTCTTCAGTGGGGAAGAGATCGGATTGTTCTTCGTCGGTCGGTATGTTGCTCATGCGTATTCCATATTTTAGATCAAACCTATGTTTTTTAGGGAGGGCGTAGCCCCATGCATTTCACTCAACCGTTCGTGGTGAGCTTGTCGAACCACCAGCCACTAACCTGGAGCCCTTCGACAAGCTCAGGGCGAACGGAATTTTATTAAGCGAACAGCCTTGGACTTATACATCCCCTACAACTTCGTTGCCGTGATATTCCAGCCACGCACGGCGTGTAGAGGCCTCGTGTTTGCCCATCAGCATGTTGAACATTTCCATGTTGTCATTGAACGGAATGGCGGCAGCATTGACTCTCAACGCGCGCCGCGTGTCGGGATTAAGCGTGGTATCCCAAAGCTGCTCGGCATTCATTTCGCCCAGGCCCTTGAAGCGCGAGATCGACCATGAACCTTCGCGGACTTTTTCCTGACGCAGGCGGTCTTCGATACCCAGCAATTCACCTTGGTTGAGCGCATAGATTTTGCGGATCGGCTTCTTGCCTTGGGCGGGAACATCCACGCGGAACAGCGGAGGCTGCGCCAGATAAATTCTGCCGGCCAGCACGACCTTGTAGAAGTGGCGGAAGAACAAGGTGAGCAGCAGGGTGGAGATATGCGCGCCATCCACGTCGGCATCCGCCATGATGTAGATGCCGTTGTAGCGCATGCCGGACAAGTCCACCTCGTCGTTCGGGCCGTGCGGATCGACCCCTATCGCCACGGCGATGTCGTGAATCTCGTTGTTGGCGAACAGGCGGTCTTTCTCGATCTCGAAAGTGTTGAGCACCTTGCCGCGCAACGGCAGCACGGCCTGGAATTCCTTGTTGCGCCCCTGCTTGGCCGAGCCGCCGGCAGAGTCGCCCTCCACCAGAAACAGCTCGGTGCGGGCAGGATCGTTCGAGCTGCAATCGGTCAGCTTGCCCGGCAACACCGCAACCGAGGAACCCTTTTTCTTCTCGACCTTTTGCGCCGAGCGCATACGGGTTTGCGCCTGCTGGATGGCCAGTTCGGTGATGCGCTTGCCGTGCTCGACATGCTCGTTCAGCCATAAATCCAGCGGGTCTTTGGTCATCAGCGACACCAGCCGCAAGGCATCGCGCGACACCAGCTTGTCCTTGGTCTGCCCCTGGAATTGCGGGTCGAGCACCTTGGCCGACAACACGAAGCTGGCGCGCGAAAATACGTCATCCGGCACCAGCTTGACGCCCTTGGGCAACATGCCGTGCAGTTCGGCGAAATTCTTTACCGCATTGAATACCCCGTCCCTCAATCCGGCATCGTGCGTGCCGCCCGACCAGGTGGGGATGAGGTTGACATAGGACTCGCGCACAATCGCACCTTCCGCCGACCACACGATCGCCCAGGCCGCGCCTTCGCCCTCGGCATAACCGCTGTCGCCGCCTTTAGGCATAAACTTCTCCCTGGCGAATATGGGCACGACCAGTTCCTGCTCGGACATCGCCTCGCTCAGGTAGCCGCGCAGCCCGTCCGGATACGACCACGATTTCGTCTCGCCGGTCTTCTCGATATGCAGCGTGACGTTGACGCCGGGCAGCAGCACCGCCTTGGAGCGCAACGAGCGCTCCAACTGCGGCAGGATGACATTGGGCACATCGAAATACTTCGGGTTCGGCCATGCGCGCACCTGGGTGCCGCTGCGCTTCTTCGGGCAGTCGCCGATGCGTTTGAGCGGCGCTTCGGCCACGCCGTTGAGGAAGCGGATGAAGTGCTCGCCGCCATCGCGATACACCGTCACCTCGACCTTGGTGGATAGCGCATTGGTGACCGCCACGCCGACGCCGTGCAAGCCGCCCGCAAACTTATAAGCGCCGCCGGATTCCTTGTCGAACTTGCCGCCGGAGTGCAGCACCGTGAACGCCACCTCGACCACCGATACACCTTCTTCCGAATGAATACCGACCGGAATGCCGCGCCCGTCGTCCGTCACCGTCACCGAGCCGTCGGTGTGCGCCGTGACGCTGATGTTCTTGGCATAAGCCGCCAACGCCTCGTCGCAGGCGTTGTCCACGACTTCGGCGATCAGGTGATTGGGTGATTCGAGATTGGTATACATCCCCGGTCGCTGGCGCACCGGATCAAGACCGCGCAGAACTTTGAAACTGGATTCGTCGTAGGTATTTTTTGCCATGGGTTGATTCTGTGGTGGAGCTAATTAATGCGTTTGAAAATAGTTGCAGAATGCTGCGGGGGGTATTTTACAGAAAGTGGAGGGGAGGGATGGGGTTGGTTTTTTCGGGTGTGGAATCCGGGCTGAGTAAGGATTCCGTTTTCATGCTCTAAATATGGCGACATGGCATGCGGTTTTGTGCCACAAGCCTATATTCGCTCCTGTATGTATTATTAACGCATATACTGACAGATAAAATTAAGGGGTATTCAATGAATCAATCACTTATCAAAAATATGCACGCCTCACTATTTTTAATAATACGGACCGGTGGGTCCGTCTAATAACTGTCAGGCGTCACAGAATGCCCACAGTTTCTGAGAGTCGCGCGCAGTCCGCAACATGAGGAGAATATTGGCCGTGATCGTGCTGGCTCTGACGGCGCTCACCGTCCCGGCCAGTGATGCCGAGGCGCGTCACACCGGCAACGTTCGTACGCAAGTCATCGACATGGTCGTGATCCATTCGACGGGCGGCCCCACCTGTGATGCCGGGACAGGCAAGCCCATTTGGGTAGGAGCCGGCACCCTCGAAGAAAACATGCGGAAAATAGAAGCGGATCCCAAACTCGGCATTCACTACATGATAGACCGGGATGGGACGTTACGCGCCAGCGTGCCCGAAGACGAGGTTGCAAATCACGTTTTTCACTACAGCGGTCGCTCCATCGGCATCGAGCTCATCAACGATGGGGACGGGCACGACCCATTTCCCGAAGCGCAACTGGCGTCGTTGGTGAAGTTGCTCCGCGACATCAAGCAGCGCCGTGGCATCGCGCGCGATGGCATCAAGCGTCACTCGGATCTCGACCACGCGCTGCTGTCATGCGACAGAACGCAGCGGCGCAAGGTGGATCCCGGTGCCGCGTTCCCGTATGAATCGATTTTGGATCGGGTATTTCAACCCTAGGGAAGCGCTGAATAAGTCCCAACTATGGTTCGATACATTTCCCGTTCGTCCTGATAACCAGCGACTTGGCTGCTGTTGTTAGGCGGCCTAGTCGAATGGCTAGTGGTTCCACCAGTGCCGCGCGTAGCGCGGTGTATCGAAGGAGCGAACGGAAAACACTCACCACGAACGGACTGATTCAGCGATTCCCTGAAAGAAAAGACGTGGCGCCTGAGCTCAAATGTTGAGCGACTGCTTGCAAATGAAAGGCTGGGGATAGATGATGCAACCAACCGGCCAATAATTTCCGCAGTAAATGTCGCTCCAAACTATCCAGACGTTATCTCTGTTAGAAAGAACCATGCATACGCTTATTGCCATCACGTTCCGAATCTTCTTCCAATTCGGCCTGTTCGTTTTGGCTTTTCCTCTACTTGCACATGCAAGTCTCCCCCAATCTTCCGATGTACCCGGCGGCGTTGCGATTATTCCGCTCGGCAGCGTTGCAACCAGTGCCGATATGCCGCAAACATGGTTTGGCGATCAGCCTGTTCTCGTTACATCCGATCACGATCAATGGTACGCGGTGGTCGGTCTGCCGCTTGATATGACGCCGGGTTC
>JADGRM010000073.1 GCA_017880945.1 Gallionella sp.
CCGCTTGACCACCGGCACATGCGAGAAATCCACGAAGTTGCGGTGCGGATCGCCCATGTTGGTCTTCATCCCGCGCAGGCCGAACACCACGTTGCGGTTACCCTCGGAAGCCAGATATTCCGCCGCGTTCAGCGATTCGTCCAGCGTGATGCCGAAGCCGCGCTTGAGCAGGATCGGCATCTCGGTTTGCCGCCCGACGATTTTCAGCAATTCGAAGTTCTGCGTGTTGCGCGTGCCGATTTGCAGCATCACGCCGGTCGGATTGCCGGTCTGGTGCAATGCTTCCTTGATCTCGTTGAGATGCGATTCGTGGGTGATCTCCATCGCGATCACCTTGATATCGTATTTGCCCGCCAGCTCGAACACATAAGGCAGACAATTTTTGCCGTGGCCCTGGAACGCATACGGGCTGGTGCGCGGCTTGTATGCGCCCATGCGCGTGCATACCTGTCCGTTATCATGCACCGCCTTCATCATGATCTCGACATGCTCGCGATTGTCCACCGCGCACAACCCGGCAAACACATGCAACGTGTCCTGCCCGAAGCGCACGCCGTTGTATTCGAAATGGGTGAGGCGCTGGTCGTCCTTGTGCCGCCCCAGGATGCGGTACTCCTCGGAAACCCGCACTGCGCGTTCGACGCAGGGTAGACTTTGCATGCCTTCGATTTCCAGCGCCTTGGTGTTGCCGATCAGATAGATTTCCGTCAGTGATTTTTCGCTGCCGCGCTCGACATGCACGCGGGTCTGGATTCCCGGCAAAGTGGCCAGGTGCGCCATCAATTGCCGGTATTCCTGGGATTGTTCGTTGGCGTTGGAGCTGAGGATCAGGATCATTGTTGTTTCCCTGGGATTTAGGTTTTAGTTTTTGCGGCCCAACAATATCGCGGACTGCGCCGCCCACTGGGTCATCGGTTCGCGAGTGAAACCGCTTTTGGCGAACTGTGCCCAGCGGCCGATCACATAGCATACCAGCACATTCGCGTGCGCACCCACATCCACCGCGTCCCCCATCTCGCCCTGCGTAGCGGCCATGCGCAGCGATTGTTTGAGCGTGGCTTCGATGCGGTCCAGCAGCTGGTTGATGCGCTGCTGAAGGCGCTCATCCTCATTCACCAGCGCGTCGCCGATCAGCACGCGCGTCATGCCGCGATTCTTTTCCGCGAAACTTAGCAACATGGACAGGATCGCTTCGGCTTGCTGCACGCCGCTCTTTTCTTCCTGGGTGATCTTGTTGATCAGGCCGAACACGGTCTGTTCGATGAACTCGATCAGGCCCTCGAACATTTGCGCCTTGCTGGCGAAGTGGCGGTACAGCGCCGCTTCGGAAAGCTCCAAACGCGCGGCCAGCGCAGCCGTGGTGATCTTCTCGCCCTTGGGCTGCTCCAGCATCTGCGCCACGGTTTGCAATATCTGTAATTTTCTCTCGCCCGGTTTGCTGGCCATATCCACCCCCACTCTTTTATTTCAAACGATGCAGCACATCCGGCAACTGCATCACATCACGAATCTTCACGTCCACACAGGCTGAATTCTGGCTGCCTGCGCTCACCCACACCGTGCGCATACCCAGCCGTTTTGCAGTTCGCAAATTCTCCAGGCTATCTTCGATCATCACGCATTGCGCCGCCTTCACCCGATGACTTTTCAACAAATGCATAAAACCATAGCTGTCCGGCTTGGGGCGATAGCGCGTGTGTTCCACCGCAATCACATCGTCGAACAAGTCTTCCACGCGCAACAGTTTCAGCACCGCATGCGCGTAATGTTGCGGCGCATTCGAGAACACCACTTTCCTGCCCGGCAGCGCTTTCAGGACATGGCGCAAGCGCGGCTCGCGCAGCACCATCTGGGGCAAATCCGGAAACTGGTGCGTATGCCACAGAAAATGGTCGGGGTCGGTGCCGTGATGGCGCATCAGGCCGCTCAATGTCGCGCCATAACGCTGCCAGTAATGCACGCGCAATTCATTCGCCTCTGCTTCATCCAGTTGCAGATGTTGCTGCACATACGCGGTCATGCTGCGGTTGATGTGCGGGAAGATGTGAGGCGTCGCGTTGTGCAACGTATTATCGAGGTCGAACACCCATACCCGTTTCATCATTCTAAAAACTTAAAACGCTTTTCATTATTTGCTTTTTATCAATGTACCGACACCTTCATCAGTCAGGATTTCCAGCAGCAGTGCATGCTGCACCCGGCCGTCGATGATGTGCACCGAGCGCACCCCGCCGCGCGCGGCGTCCAGAGCCGAGGCGATCTTGGGCAACATGCCGCCGGACAACGTGCCGTCTGCGATCAGGTCGTCGATTTGTTTCGGGGTCAAGCCGGTCAACAGCTTGCCGTTCTTGTCCAGCACGCCCGGCGTATTGGTGAGCAGCACCAGTTTCTCGGCACGCAGCACTTCGGCCAATTTTCCGGACACCACATCCGCGTTGATGTTCAATGTCTCGCCATCCGGTCCCACGCCGATCGGTGCGATGACCGGAATAAAATCGCCGGAATCGAGAAAGGTAATGATCGCAGGATCGATCTTGTGGATGTCGCCGACCAATCCTATGTCCAGCATCTTGCCCGGCTCGGTGGTGCTCTCCAGCAGCAATTTTTCCGCGCGGATGAATGAGCCGTCCTGTCCGGTCAGTCCGACCGCCTTGCCACCGCAACGGTTGATCAGATTGACGATGTCCTTGTTGACCTTGCCCAGCACCATCTCGACCATGTCCATGGTCTCTTCGTCGGTGACCCTCATGCCCTGGATGAACTCGCCCTGCTTGCCGATGCGTTTCAGCATCTCGTTGATCTGCGGCCCGCCGCCATGCACCACCACCGGGTTCATGCCGACCAGCTTGAGCAACACCACGTCGCGCGCGAAGCTCTCCTGCAGCGCCGGATCGGTCATGGCGTTGCCGCCGTATTTGATGACGATGGTCTTGTCGAAGAAACGCTGGATATAAGGCAGAGCCTCGGCAAGCACTCTGGCTTTGATTTCGGCGGTAGCTGCAGAAAGCGGCATGATATTCTCTCAAAAATTATGCCGCGGATTTTACACCAGAAGAAAATTTGCAGGGCTAAAAATAATTCAGGCGGCAAGCGCCGCCTGAATTTGCCACGAAGCCAACACTCACTTAGTGCATATGCATGTGCATGTGCATATGCTCATCTTCATGCGATGCATCATTAGTTTCAGTCAACGATCTCACTTCGGCCATGGTCTCGAATTTCACCACGCCTTGCTTACCCACCCTGATGCTCAGCGTCAACGGCACAGTTTCACCTTCCTTGAGCGGAGCCTTCAGCCCGTTCAGCATCAAGTGATAGCCGCTCTCACTGAGATTTACGCGCTTGCCGGCAGGCAACTCTATGGACTTCACCTCGCGCATTCTCATCATGCCGTCCTCGGTCGTCATGCTGTGCAGCTCCGCAGTCTTGGCCGCCGGGCTGGACACCCCAACCAGCGTTGCCGCCCGCTTGCTGGTGATGGTCAAGTCAACCGAAGCGGCATCCTGCCCGGGGGCGGTGGCGCGCGACCACGCCCCGCTTATCTCGATGTCCCCTGCATTACTGGCAGCATTACCGGCTGCATAACTGGCGAAGCTGACCAACAAAGCTGCGGCCAGCCAGCCGAATCGATTTAAATTGCTCATGATTTTTTTATCCGTTAAAAAAGTCAGCGGATTATACCCGCGGACTGTGATGAGTGAAAAAAGCCAAAGCGCGGCATCATGCCGGGAGACACACTAAATATCGCTTACCGCTTCAAGGGGGAAAGCCGCATTCGATAAATGCACAATACCGCGATCTGGCAGGAGCGATTATTTCGCAAATATCCACGCATGGGAATGCGACAAATTGCCGCACCATGTTTTGGTGTGGCACTTTGCGGCGTAGGCTCACCTTCAGGTTATGCCGTAGCCACATGATGTTGCACCCCCCATGCCCGTCTCTCAGATTACAATTGCGCATGAACAGCACGATTCTTTCTGCACTCCCCGGTCATAGCCAGCTGCGCCGCCTGATCGCACTGCGCGGCATCGCGGTCGCCGCGCAACTCATCACGCTGGCCCTGGTCTGGAAAATTCTGGAACTGGAGTTGGACTGGCAGCCGATGTTGCTGACCATCGCCACGCTCGCATCCCTCAATCTGTTCAGCTGGCTGCGCTTGCGCAGCAGCAGCCCGGTTTCCAACCCGGAACTATTCGCGCAATTAAGCGTGGACGTGATCGCGCTAAGCATCCTGTTGTATTACGGCGGCGGTTCGACCAACCCCTTCATCTCGCTGTACCTGCTGCCGCTGGTGATCGCCGCGGCGACGCTGCCGGGCCGCTACACTTGGGGCATGGCGGCGCTTACCGCTGCCTGTTACAGCCTGCTGATGGTCTATTACATTCCGTTGCCGCACATCCACCAGCATGGGGACGATGCCTTCAACATCCACGTGATGGGCATGTGGCTGGGCTTCGTCATCAGCGCGGTGGTGGTGGCGTATTTTGTGGTGCAGATGGCGCAGGCGGTACGCATCCGCGATCAGATGCTGGCGCGCGTGCGCGAGGAGATCCTGCGCAACGAACGTATCGTGGCTCTCGGCACGCAGGCCGCGGGGGCTGCTCATGAAATGGGCACGCCGCTGTCGACCATGGCGGTGGTGATCGGCGAATTGCAACATGATGTCACTGCTGATCAGCCTGCATTGCGCGTTAGCCTGACCATTCTCGACGAGCAGGTGCGCGGATGCAAACGTATCCTCGACAAGATCATGGCGAACACGCAGGATAGCGGCGCGGCCCTGCCCCGACCTGTGGATGAACTGATGGCCGAGGTACTGGATGAATGGCAATTGCTGCGCCCCACCGCGCAATATCACTATCGCTGCAGCGGTGATCAACCAGTTCCCCGTATCAACGTGGATGTCACGCTGCGCGCCGCGCTGATGAACCTGCTCAACAACGCCGCAGATGCCAGCCCCCAGGCCATCGAGATACATGCCCACTGGAACAATTCCAATTTCACGCTGGAGATTCGCGACCATGGTCCAGGCCTGAGTGATGAGGCCGCTCTCAAAGCCGGCTCGGCATTCTTCACCACCAAAACGGAGGGGCGCGGACTAGGCCTGTTCCTCGCCAACGCCACCGTCGAACGCATGGGCGGCACGGTACGCCTGTTCAACCGCGCGGAAGGCGGTGCGACCACCGAGCTAACGTTGCCGATAATCTCAAATAGATCGTTATGACCAAGACACCCCGTAGGAGCGCAATTCATTGCGCGATTGTTTGTCCCCAGAATCGCCCGATGAATCGGGCTCCTACAATAATCTGGGCAAGCACATGACCGAGCCACGCAATGAATTTGCCTCGCTGATGCTGGTGGATGACGACATCATTTTCTGCAAGGTATTGAGTGCGGCACTGGAGAAGCGCGGCTTTGCCGTGACGGTGGCTCACAATGTCGAGGAAGCAATCCCGCTGGCAAAAAACAATCCGCCGGAATTCGCCGTGGTCGATCTGAAAATGGGCGGAGCGCCGGGACTGGCTCTGGTCAAGGTGTTGCACGGTCTCGATCCGAATACGCGCATCGTCGTGCTGACCGGTTATGCCAGTATCGCCACCGCTGTCGAGGCGATCAAGCTGGGCGCGACGCAATACCTTGCCAAACCGGCCAATGCCGACGAGATCGTCGCGGCCTTTAACCACATGCCGGATAGCGATGCCCCGCTCAAGGCGCAACCCACGCAGATCGATAATCTGGAGTGGGAACATATTCAGCGCGTGCTGCACGAACACGACGACAATATCTCCGCCACTGCTCGCGCGCTCAACATGCACCGCCGCACGCTGCAACGCAAACTCGCCAAACCGCCGTTGCGCCAGAATTAAGCTCCTCCCGTAGATTGCCACCCTGCTCTAGGCGCGGAAATCGATATTTCACGCGAGACTTGAATTCTCGCGAATCCGGATTGATGGAAGTGCCCTATAATTGCACTCTTAAAATCTTCGCGTGCCTTATGAAACCCGTTTTCTCACTCTTCTTCATGCTGCTGTCCGCGTTCGCATCTGCGGAACCACTCCCCTTATCCGCACCGTTGCTGGCCGCCAAGTCATACCTGTTGTATGACTACACCAGCAACCAGATACTGGTGAATCAAAACGGTGATACGCGCATGGAGCCCGCTTCGCTGACCAAGCTGATGACCGCCTACCTGGCATTCGACGCGCTCAAACACGGGACGCTGTCGCTGGACCAACAGCTGACCGTCCCGGCGGCAGCAGTGCGCAACAAAAACGACGAATCGCGCATGTTGCTCAAGGCCGGGCAAAGCGTAAAAGTGGATGATCTGTTGCACGGACTGGTCGTACAATCCGGCAACGATGCGGCCATCACGCTGGCGGTGAATATCGCCGGCAGCGAAGCCGGCTTTGTCGACATGATGAACCAGGAGGCGAAACGGCTGGGGATGAACAACACCCATTTCACCAATCCGGTCGGCCTGTCGGATGCGCAACATTACAGCAGCGCGACTGATCTGGCTGTGCTGGCAGGCGCCATCGTGCGCGATTATCCCCAGCACTACTCGCTGTTCGGACTGCGTGAATTCACTTTCAACAACGTCACCCAGGCCAATCGCAACCGCCTGTTGTGGCTCGACCCTTATGCGGACGGCATGAAGACCGGACACACCGAATCGGCCGGGTTTTGCCTGGTCGGATCAGCCCAGCGCGATAACCGCCGGCTGATTTCGGTGATGTTCGGCGCGGATAGCGACAGGCTGCGTGCCTCCGAGAGCCAGAAGCTGATGAATTTCGGCTTCCAGAATTTTGATGCCGTGCGCTTGTACAAGAAGGATCAGCCTGTCACCCAGGTCCGCGTCTGGAAGGGCACCGAGAGCAGCCTCGATGTCGGCTTCCGTCGTGATCTGTTCCTGACCATCCCGAAAGGGACACGTGCCCAACTCAAGGCAACCATGGAAACGCATCAACCCATACTCGCGCCGATCAGCAGCGGGCAACAAATGGGTGTGCTCAAGTTGACGCTGGCCGGCAAACCCTATGCGGAATTTCCGTTGCTGGCGCTGGACAGCGTACCGCTGGCGAATGTGTTCTCGCGCGGCTGGGATAGCATCCGCCTGGTATTTCAATAGGAAACCGGTCATTTCAATAGGAAGCTGGCCATGACGATTTATCTGAACGGGCAATACATGCCCATCGAGGAAGCGAAGATTTCGGTGCTGGATCGCGGCTTCATTTTCGGTGACGGCGTGTATGAAGTCATTCCGGTGTATTCGCGCAAGGCATTTCGCCTGGCAGAGCATTTGCGGCGTTTGCAGCACAGCCTGGACGGCATCAAGCTGGCCAACCCGTACAGCGATGGCGAGTGGACGGGCATCATCAATGAGCTCATCGCGCGCAATGCAGGGGAAGACCAGTATCTCTATCTGCACATCACGCGCGGTGTGGCGAAACGCGACCATGCCTTTCCGAGCCCGCCGGTCAAGCCGACTGTGTTCATGATGAGCAACCCGCTGCCTACCCCGCCTGCGGATTTGCTGCACAGCGGTGTCGCATGCATCACCGCGCCGGACAACCGCTGGCTGCGCTGTGACATCAAGGCCATCTCGCTGCTGCCCAATGTATTGCTGCGCCAGATGGCGGTCGATGCAGGCTGCGCAGAAACCATTTTAATCAGAACCGAATCAAAGACCGAGGATGCGTTCATGACCGAGGGCGCGGCCAGCAACATCTTCGTGGTGAAAGACGGCAAACTGCTCGCGCCGCCCAAAGACAACCTGATGCTGCCCGGCATCACTTACGACGTGATACTGGAAATCGCCGCCGCCAATGGCATCCCGCATGAGGTGCGCAGGATAGCGGTCGCAGAAGTTCATGCTGCGGATGAACTTTTGCTCACCTCATCCACCAAAGAGGTACTGGCGATCACCCAACTGGACGGCAAACCGGTGGGTTCGGGAAAACCCGGCCCGATGTTCGCCAGGCTGCACTCGCTATACCAGGACTTCAAGCGCAACGTGATGCGCGCCCATTGATCGGGCACGAACAATCTATCAACAACCGTTCGGGCTGAGGTATCGAAGCCCTTTTGCTTACAACAGTTCACCCTTCGATACCTCAGGGCGAACGTGTTACTTTTTTCGTGCCGGAGCAATAATGAGAAAACAACCATGACTGAATTACCCGCAAAAGAATTGACAGCCAGTCTGATCGAATACCCCTGCGAGTTTCCGATCAAGATATTCGGCCTGCAGCAAGCCGGTTTCGCACAAGCCGTGCTGGAAGTGGTCACCCAACACGATCCGGGTTTTGTCGCCGCCACGATGGAAATGCGCGCCAGCAAAAATGCGCGCTACCTCAGCCTGACCTGCACCGTGCATGCCACCTCGCGCGAGCAACTCGACGCGCTGTACCAGGACTTGTGCGACCATCCCTCAATAGTAATGGTGCTATGAAAACCAAGGATTCAGGACTGAGGACTGAGGACTCGAAGCTCCCTCCGCACTCAGTCCCCAGTCCTCACCCCTCAGTCCACATCCGTTCATTGGGTCTGGTCGAATACCAGCCGACCTGGGACGCGATGAAGCGCTTCACCGCCGAGCGAACAAAGGATACACGCGACGAGATCTGGCTGGTGCAACACCCGCCCGTTTACACGCAAGGCCTGGCGGGCAAGCCGGAGCACCTGCTGCACAGCACCAGCATCCCTGTCATAAAGATCGACCGCGGCGGTCAGATCACCTATCACGGCCCCGGCCAGATCGTCGCCTACCTGCTGCTCGACATGCGCCGCTGGAAGATCAACGTGCGCGAACTGGTGCGCTTGATGGAACAGGCGGTGATCGACTTGCTGGCCGAATTCGGCGTGGCTGCGCAGTATCGCGAACACGCGCCCGGCGTGTATGTCGGCGATGCGAAGATCGCCGCGTTGGGGCTGAAGATCAAGAACGGTTATTGCTATCACGGCTTGGCGTTCAACGTGGACATGGACCTGACCCCGTTCGCCAACATCAACCCGTGCGGCTATGCGGGGCTGCGCGTCACGCAGGCCTGCGAACTGGGCATCACCGTCTCGATCAACGAACTGCAAGCACAACTGGCGCAGAATTTGATACATGGACTACAACGACACTTGGGAAGAAAACAAGGCAATGAGCGACTCTGAACACAAGCAAACCGGCGCGGCCAAGACCGCGCGCAATCCAATCAAGATCGTGCCGCTGCAAGAGCGCCTGCGCAAGCCGGAGTGGATACGCGTGAAGTCCGGCAGCGGGCAGGGTTATCACGACGTGAAGCGCATGCTGCGCGAGCACAATCTGCACACGGTGTGCGAGGAAGCTTCCTGC
>JADGRM010000002.1 GCA_017880945.1 Gallionella sp.
ACCGGCAACGTGATCGGCGTGACATTGTCGCTTACGTTAACCACGCTGGTGGTGCTCGCGACCGGCACAGCGGAAATGACTGCCGTGGCATAGCCGTCTGCGGTGATAACCACATCGTAGTTTCCGGGCGCAACACGAGCGAGGAAGAACTCGCCGGTTGGTTTCGGCACAGTGGATTGAACTACCACACCGTTCTGTTGCGCCGTAACCATGACGTTACTATTCAGTAACGCGGGATCGACAAAGCCGTCAATGCCGTTCAGCGCAAAAGGGGTGACTTTGATCATGGGTTTCAGCGCATAGGTTCCGTTACCGCGCAGCACGATAGACTTGCAGGCATTGAAATCCAGCACCAGATCGACACGCTGTCCGGATGCCACGTCGAACTGGCTGATCAGCTTGATCCCGCTTTGCATAGCGCTTGGGGTAAAGAGCGCGGTCTCAGCTCCGCCCGTAGGGACAACCGAGTTGGCGAGGCCACCCACTACAGTGTTCGGATCCAGCACCAAGCGCAGTTGCGTGTAATGCCCGGCTGCCAACGGTGTCTCGCCGAGATTGTCGAGCACGCCGTTGTTCAAGCTGAGCAAATTGATTTTTCGCGCAGGGTTCAGCGTAATATCAGTCCAACCGGCAGCGGTATCTGAGGCAGAACTGCTCTGGTGCACCCGCACTTTGACAACAGTCACATACACCGCATCAAAGCCGCAGGCCGGCGCATCGGTCAGTGAAATGCCGAGCATGCCAGAGCCGGCGCCGTTACCGCTAACATTACCACTAACATTACCGCTAACATTACCGCTACCGCACCCGGCTACCAGTGCCGCCAATAGTGACGCCATCAACCAGGCAAGTGGCTTGGATTTGGAATAATTGCCGAATTTTTTCATCTTCTTTTCCTTTTAAAATGACCGCGAAAGCCGTTGGCGGAAACTATAGATTCATAATTATGAATTACATGCGCAAGTCATCGCGAGCGTCCTGAATTTGTAATATGAGCTGTTATTACATGCCTTATCGGTGCGGTAGCACACACAGTGCGATACGTCTCGTTACTCAGGAATCAAGACGAGTCATATTTGCGGAATGTTTAGGCGCGGGTCGAGCAGCGTGCGCTATGAACCCCTATACGCTCTTAAGCAGTTGAGCAGGCTCTCGATCGGCGCGTTACCGTAACTTCCCTCGAGTGTCCGCATTGAATTGAGGGCTGATTACCGCGACTGGCAGCAAAGTGCCAAGAATAGATGGTGGTTAATGTTGCAGAAATCAGACAGCAGCATTCGAGTAGTGGTGGCTCGCCGGTTCGGACAATCTAACTTGTTTAGCATGATGTTGGAGGCTCACATAAAGCCATCGGATCGTTCGGCTCTATGGTCCGTTTATCCTTCTGCACCGGCGTAAAATTGATTGAACATATGTGCGTTAGCGTACGGAATATTCCGGATATGGAGGGGATACTTGCTGCCAGTAGTGGGTAATAGTCAGGGCAGAGCCGGGAGTTTATCGTGAAAGAACTAGCTGGATCGCCCAAGCAAAATCCAAGGAGCAGCGATCATGAGCGAAACCTTCAAAATTAACGGGCACATCTACCGGGCTTACCCGACACGCTTCTTTTGCGACGGCATCGAAATCTCACCGGCCGAGTTCTATGCCGCGTGCAAGTCGCTTTACGCCAGAGTTCAACATTATTAACAATTCGCTTACGACCAACCTATCGTTCCACCGGACCAGCGTGAACATTGGGACTCTTCCTACACGACTGGCCGGTTTGGGTCGAAAACTGACTGACACCAAGTTCCGCTATGTGTCGGGGGCCGAACTTCACGACATGCCGCTTTCGGGAGCCGTAATTTCAAGTTAATATGGCTAAATGGTGTCGAAAGCTGAAGGTCAGGGCAGTAAAACAACCGTTTCCCAGTGCCCAGATTCTTCGCTTCGGGCACGCCAAATCAAACAGGCTGTTGCTTCTACCATCTATCAGAAATAGCTTATCGCATGCATTTCTGCATTACCGTTGCAATATGCGGCCTTATCGAAAAAATATTAATTCTCTACCGAGAATGGTGCGATTGGGCGGGTAGCGTCGATTGGTAAATGAACGAAAATCCCACCATCCACAGTGCCATCACCCAGTAGCCAAAAGCAGAAGTGAATTGGGCCAGTACCATCACTGCCGCAGCGCTGGGTATCCAATGCCAGGCAAGCTGAAAAACAAACAAGGCTGCCGCCAGAATATTCCCCGTCAAAATCAAACGATGCCCGAAACGGTAACCGTTGCCGTCCGGATTCCCAACGATGGGCAGCGTGCCACCGAGCAGTCGGCGTAACACCAGGACCACGCCCAGCAACAGCAACGCACCGACGATGCGCCCGGGTATCCCTTCCTCCTGCGTAACTGTGCCAAACAATTCCAGCAACATGCGCCCGACAGCAGCCACCCAGCCCATCGCCAGTGTTTGCGGGATCAGGAACCAAGCCATGAAGATATTCAGTTCCGGGAGTTTCATGCTTTACCCCAGATCAACAACCTGTTCAAGTACGCCACGTTCTTGTTCGACATGCTGCTTTCCTCGCTTCCTGTCCGGGTTTCCTGTCCGGGTTTCCTGTCCGGGTTTCCTGTATGGCGACGCCGCTTGTGGAGCCGCCGTCATTTCAAGAGTTGGATGATACAGCCCAACACCAAGCTGCGCCTGTTCGTTTACTTGCGCATTATTCGCACAGGTGTTTTGCATTAGAATACGGCGCTGTCTGTCCCTGTGGTTAAATGGACATAACGAGTCTATAAGATCGATTCAAATGGCTCAAGGATTTGAACATGCTTCGGGAGATTATATGCACCAACAATTCAGTGTATCGCCAGCGGAAGCCCAGCGTGCCAAGTGGCCACACGAGATATTCCTGATCAATCTGATCTTCAATCACATATTCGTATTGGCCGTCACTATCTCCGTGATCGGCACTTTCCCGCTGCTGCCGGCACTGGTGCCTGTCATTTCAATTGCCATCATCGGCTACATTCTTGTCAAGTCCAAACAAGTCTCCGCCAGCAACGAGACATGGTTCGTCAAGGCGCACTGGCAGATCTGCGCCAGGCGCAACCGGATTTTCATATTGTTGCTGTCTGTTCCTTGCGTGATTGTCGTCGGCGGGCTGTGGCTTTCCAGGACGCTAGGCTGGGCCAAAATACCGACCATCGCGCTGATCGGCGGCGTGGGTCTGCTGCCGTTCATGGTCGCATTGCTGATTCTGATCGTACTGGGCAACGAGTCAGTGCATCTGGCGCGCAGCGGCAAATTGCCGAAAAGCTTCGTTGAGCAGCATCCTGATCTGCAGGCTGCCTCTGCCCGTTAATCAAACTAAGCAAATAAATGGAACGTAAAATCTATTGGGGAATCGCGCTTATCGCGTTGCTGATCCTGGGGGTGGCTTTTCTTCAGGGGGACCAGCCCGCCGAAAAATCGGACTTGCCCTGGCATATCGGGCATCCGACTGCGGACACCAGCCGGATATTCGGCATCACTTTGGGATTAAGCAACACCAACGAGGCCGAGCAGCATTTCAAGGAAGCGGCCAAACCCATCTTGTTCAAATCGCCCAGCGGTCAATTGGTCGTGGAGGTTTTCTTTGAACAGGTCAACCTCGCCGGGTTGAAAGCCAGGGTGGTGCTGAATATTGCGGTTCCGGATGCGGAACTGCACGGCATGTTTGAGCGCGGCTTGCGCATGAATGCCACGGGCAGCGGCAAAAAGGAAATCACCATGACTCCCGATGACATCGCCAGTGTATTCACGATGCCGATCAGCAGTCTGACCTATATGCCTTCCGTTCGTTTGGAAGACGCTGTTTTCGCCAAACGTTTTGGGCAGCCGGCGCAACGCATCAGGGAAAAGAAAAGCGGCGCTGTGCACTGGCTGTACCCGCAGCACGGCCTGGATATCACCCTGGGCGGCGGAGAGAAACCCTTGCTGCAATATGTCCCGCCCAAGGATTTTGACAAGCTGACCCGGCCACTATTGGCCAACGGCGAGATACTCAAATAGATTTCTTGGCGTCGCCATCCTTGATAGCTTCAGGAATGGGATCTTTTTGGGGATGGGGATCTTTCGGCTGTTGAATCATCATGTCATCATCGTCATCCAGCAGAATGCGGCTGGCATTGCCTTCCATGTCTTCATACTGACCCTTCTTCACTGCCCAAATCAGCACTGCGAAAAACAGCAGACCTAAGAACATCATGCCTGGAATCAAAGTGTAAATTACTTCCATTTCACCCCCTGAGGCTTTTCATTTTTAAACAAGTTGCGGATGCGTGCCGCATTGCCGATCACCACCAATGAACTGATAGGCATGGTGATCGCCGCCACCAGCGGATTCACCTTTGCCATCATCGCCAGCGGCACCATGATAGCGTTATACACAAAAGAAAGCCCGATGTTTTGCTTGATGGTGAGCAAGGTGCGGCGCGACAGCAGCGTTGCCAGGCGCACCTTGTCCAGCTCGTTGTGCATCAGCACGATGTCGGCACTTTCCACCGACACATCGGTTCCCGAGCCGAGAGCGATACCCACATCAGCACGTATCAAGGCTGGCGCGTCGTTGACGCCGTCACCCACCATGGCGACCACCGCGCCGCGCTGTTGCAAGCGTTGAATCACCCGATCCTTGTCCTGCGGCAACACTTCGGCGATCACTTCCATTCCGCCCAACTGCTGCGCGATGGCTTCGGCCACCGGCTTGCGATCCCCGCTCAGCAAGGTCATGCTGATGCCCGCTGCACGCAACTCATTCACCAATTGCTGCGCATCGTCGCGCAATTTGTCCGCCAGCGCGAACACGGCAACATGCGCAGAGTCCAACGCGCAGTGCACAGAGCTCATCGCCTGTGCTTCCAGTTCCAGTGCCTGCGCTTGCAACCCGGCATCCAGATTGATGCCGTTGCGGGTCAGCCATTCGAGGCTGCCCAGCAACACAGTTTTCCCATCTACATTAGCCTGTACACCCAGCCCGGCGGTGGCATGAAACCCCTGCACGGCGACATCGCGAAAATTCAGCTGCTGCTTTTCTGCCTCGGCGATGATGGCCTTGGCTGTGCCATGTTCGCTATAACGTTCCACCGCCGCAGCGCTGAGCAATATTTCCTTTGCGGCAGAGTTGTGGGCGGTACGCATATGCGCCACGCTCATTCTGCCTTCGGTCAGTGTGCCGGTTTTATCGAATACGAAATGCGTCACCTTGGACAAGGTCTCCAGCACCAAACCATTCTTGACCAATATGCCGTGCCTGGCCCCCAAGCCGGTGGCCACGGCAACCGACATCGGCGTCGCCATTCCCAGCGCGCAAGGGCAGGTGATGATCAGCACCGAAGTCGCCGCCATCAGGGCAAGCTCAAAATTTTCGGTGTTCCAGATGAAAAATGTGAGTGTCGCGCAAATCAGCGTCACCAAAACAAACCACGGCACGATGGAATCGGCCATGCGTTGTATCGGAGCTTTGGAAGCTTGCGCTTCTTCAACCAGCCGGATGATTTTCGCCAGCGTGGTGTTCTGCAATGTCGAACTCACCTCGACCAGCAGCGCGCCATTGGTGTTCACCGTTCCGGCGGAGACCTTTGCACCGACGGACTTGCTCACCGGCGCGGATTCTCCGCTCAACATGGATTCATCGACTGCACTGTGTCCTTCGAGCACGATGCCATCCACCGGCACTTTATAACCGGGCTTAATCAACACATGGTCGCCGAGTCTCACCCCGCGTGTCGGCGTAATTTGCTCTTTGCCATCCTGCATCACGGTTGCCACGCGCGGCTGTAATTCCATCAACCGCTTGGTGGCGGACAGCGCCTGATGGCGGAACATGCCTTCCAGATAGCGCCCGATCAGGATCACGAAAATCAGATTGGTGACCGTATCGAAATACACTTCGCCGACTTTATTCGCCGTCACGGTGATATAGGCGGAATACGCATAGGTCACGCTCAGGCCGATGGCGATCGGCAAGTCCATGGTCAAGCGCCAAACGCGCAACCCGCCGATCGCGCCGCGATAAAACGGATAACCCGCATACAACAGGGTTGGGGTGGCCAATGCGAAACCCATCCAGTGGAAGAACTCGCGGAACTCGCTTTTATTCGCACCGCTGTATAGCGCGATGGAAATCCAGATCATGTTCATCATCGCAAAGCCGGCGAAGAACAGGCGGAAGAGCATACTGCGATTGGCCTTTTTGATCACACCTTCCGCACTTTCCGGATCGTAAGGCACGGCTGAGTAACCGATCCTGGCAAGGGCGCGAATCAGATTGGAAAGCTTGTTGCGCTTGCTGTCCCAGCGCAGGTGAATACGCTTGGCAGTCAAATTGACATTGGCCGACTGAACCCCGGGTTCGCGTTGCAGCCCGCGTTCGATCAACCACACACAGGCAGGACAGTGGATGCCTTCCACGAGCAGGTGAATATCGCGCAGGTCGCCGGAGCTGGTGATGAATTCCTGCTGCACCTCGTCGAGGTCATAGATCTCGATGTCTTTGGGCGGTTCGGGAGGAGGGGCGAGCAGTACCCCTTCCGGGGTGCGCTGGTAATAGCCTTGCAACCCGGCCTCGAAAATGGCAGTACATACGGATTGGCAGCCCAGGCAACAGAAGTCGCGCTCCGCACCGTCCAGCAGGGCGTGGCAGTTTGCCCCGGCAGTGACAGGCAAGGCGCAATGAAAGCAGCCGCCAGTGCTGTGTATGCTCTGCTGATTCATCGATGCCAACGGTTAGTTTGCTTGCTATGTTTCTGTAACTAAAAACCTGTTGCTCTCCGTTTCGAACACATCTTGACCGCGTTTGACACGAATGCGTAATTCCCAGAAACCTTTGAGCGGGAAGCTGATATAGCCTTGATATTTGCCTGAGGAGACTTCCCTGAAGGGAACAGCGAAGTCTTTGTCCGCGTCGGAAGGACGATATGCCACCACTTCCATTTCGCCGTTGACCGGCGCGCCCAGCCGATCCACTACATTGATTTCGTATGAGGCCGGCGTGGCGAGCACGACCATTTTTGGTAGCTTGACAGTGATTTTCCACGCCAGGGCATTTTGTGCCTGGATGTCGTCTATCGTTTCTGTATCGGACTTGCGATCCTTGGTGCTGTACTCGTGATCCACCAGGGTGGAACGGCCATGCAAGGCGTACCAGATCAATACGGAATTGACCAATAATGCCATGACGACCACGCCCATCATGCCGATGAACCAGGGATTGCGCCAACTCTTCTTGTTGTTTTGTGAAAGCATTTGTTGCTCCTTGTTGAATCTCGTTCAGGGTTTGGGGCCGTTGAATTTGGAGTCGTATTCCGCCTCGATTGTTGGATCTTCCGTGCTTTGTATATGGAACTCGATCCGCGTCACTTCCTTTTTAATGTTCTGACCGGGTGCCTTGACGAAGATCGTAAACGAAGTGCCGCGGCCATGATGGGTCAGCAGTGGCTGCTCGGCACCGATAATGATCTGCCCCGGCACACCTTGCTCCGCCGTCACTTGCACATGAAGATCTTTATCGGTCTTGTTGACCACCTTGAATTCGTATTTGTTCTGGATCGAGCCATCGCTCATGCTGACAAATAATGGCTGACGTTCCGGGATCACCCTGAGGGTCATCGCACCCAGATGGGTCAAGCCGAATATGATGCCGCCCAACGCGATAAGAATGATGCTGATGTAAACCCAGGTACGCGGGTGTTGGTAAAGTTTTTTAACCTGCTTGCCGTCGATCTCGTCCAGTGAGGCGTAGCGGATCAATCCGCGCGGGCGGCCCACCTTGTCCATGATGGAATCGCAGGCATCCAGACATAGCCCGCAGGTAATGCAGCCCAATTGCATACCGTTGCGGATATCTACTCCGGTAGGACATACCTGCACGCACTGAAAACAGTCAATACAGTCGCCTTTTGCATTCGCGCCGGCTTCGGCACCCCGCTGTAGTTTTCCGCGCGGCTCGCCGCGCTTGACATCATAGGTTGGCATGATGGTCTGGCTATCTGTCATCACCGCCTGGATGCGTGCATAGGGGCAAAGCCAGAAACAGGTTTGTTCACGCAACAATCCGGCCAGAATGTATGTGCCTGCTAAGAACATGGTCAATGTTACCCATCCCACCATCGGCAACTGGAAGGCTAGCAAGTTATTCCAATAATCGAAGGCATCGACGAACCAGATCGAAAAACTGATTCCGGTTAAAGCTGCGATCACCAGCCAAATCGAATGCTTGGTCACTTTCAGGCGGATTTTTTCAAGGTTCCAGGGCGCATTATCCAATTTGCGCCGCTGCGTGGGATTACCTTCAATTTTTTCTTCTATCCAGGTAAAAACATCCGTCCACACTGTCTGAAAACAGAAGTAGCCGCAGAATACCCGCGATGCGACGGATGTCACCGCAAACAAGGTCATTGCCATCACCAACAGCAGTAGCGACAGCATCCAGATATCCTGGGGCAGCACAGTCAGATCGAAAAAGTGAAACTGACGGTTCCCGATGTCGAATAGTATGGCTTGCTTGCCCTCCCAACGTAAATAGGGGCCAAGAAAGAAGAGCAACCAGAGCGAGCCGGTCATGTATTTCACCGAGCGGAAAAACCCCGGCATACGCTTGGCATGGATGGTCTTGTCACCCAGATTGACACTCCAGGTTTCAAACTCCTGATAGATGGCGGTGACGCTGCCAACATCTTTTTGTTCGTTCTCTTTTTCCATGCCTTTACTCCTGATTTCCTGACTACACAATCGAGCTGATCTGCCAGCCTGACTTACGAATGAATGAATTGTGCAGCCCTACTCAAAAACTGCTTATTCAGAACTTGCTAATATAGCAGCGTGAAAAAAGGAGGAGGCAGCAGTAACCTCCTCCTTTCATACCCCGATACAATGTTATTGACTGTCTTTGCTTTGTTTGGTTGCATTTCTATACAACAAATACAACAACCAAACCAGTGCCGCAGCACTGCCCGCAACACCGATAATCACACCCCAAAACACCATGTCGTGATTCATCTGCATTTTCCCTCGGTAAGATACCGCACAGGGCATGATGCCCCGTGCAGGCATACAGATTACTTTGCGGTCACTGCTGAAGCAGCCGCTGCTTGGGCAGGTGCTGCGGGTGCATCAGCTTGACCGCCGCCAAACTTATACACGTATACCGCCAACTTCTTGATATCGGCATCGCTCAATTTCCCGGCTTCCGTGAAGCTTGGCATGATGGCGACACGCGTCTTCGGATCACCGGAGTTCACGCCGTAAGCAATGGTTTGTTTAATCCCTTCCAACGATCCGTCAAAACGCCAGATCTTATCGGTCAGGTTGGCCGAACCCATTGCCTGCATCCCCTTGGCATCAGCGCCATGACAAGCGGTACAGTCGCTTTCCATGAACACCTTCTTGCCGGCGGTAACTGCAGAATCAGCATCTGCCTTGTTCTTGCCCTCGTCGCTCATTGCCTTGACATACTTCGCCGCATCGTCGATTTGCTGTGCAGACAAACTGTCTTTATGCGCGACCATCATGCCTTGCCGCCCACCGGAAATGGTGGTGTAAATATCGTCGATCTTGCCGCCATACAACCAATCGTCGTCGTTCAGAACAGGTGCGAACAGACCCTCCTTATCCCGGGTGCCAACACCGTTGGTACCATGACAGGCTGCACAGTTATCGCCAAACAGCACCTTGCCGGAGCGTTTCACATACTCGGTCAGATCATTGTCGGCAAGGATCGCCGCCGGTGTCAAATCCTTGAGCTTGGCTTCATACTTGCCGCGCACCGCATCCACTTCACTTTTCTCGGCTTCCATTTCCTTGATCGCCGACCACCCCCCCAACCCTTTGAAGTAGGTATTGGAAGACGGAACGGGAACGGACGGATAGAACAGCCAATACACCACCACCCAGATTAGGCTGGCAGTCAGGCCCAGCATCCACCACCTGGGTGGCTGATTGTTAAAATCAGCCAAGTCGTCGTCCCATACGTGCCCCGTGGTAGTTACACCACCATCGGGGTTTTGATAGGGGTTTCGGTTGCCACTCTCGGCGCGGTGGATATGTTGTGCGCGTGTTTGCCCTTTCCCATCACGAGAAGGATTTTGATCTTCACTCATTTTTTATCTCCCACATTGATATGCTCTTCGTCATCCAGCGCCATACCGCGTTGTGACTCAAACTTGTCTTTGTTTGCAGGACGGAACACCATGAAATAAACGTAGATCATGGCGACGAACACAAACACGGCAAAAAATACGCCGAGCCAGTCATTCGTAGTCATGGACTCCACATCCATGTCCAGGTATCCCATCAGCTTAATCACGGTAATTCACGCCTTCGGTAAATTTGATTTGATTGCCCAAGCCTTGCAAGTAAGCAATGACAGCGTCCAGCTCGGTCTTGCCTTCCACTGCATCCTTCGCGCTGGCGATGTCGGCATCGGTGTACGGAGATGGATAGAAGGGCATCTTGCGCATCACTTTCATGGTATCGGCTACGTTGCCCGCATCCACCTTGCTGTTCTCCAGCCAGAAGAAGTTGGGCATCACGGACTCGGGCACGACTTCACGAGGATATCTCAGATGGCGGCGATGCCACTCATCCGAATACTTGCCGCCCACACGGGCCAAATCAGGACCGGTACGCTTGGATCCCCACTGGAACGGGTGGTCGTACATGGATTCGGAAGACACCGAGTAGTGACCATAACGATCCTTCTCGTCGCGGAACGGGCGGATCATCTGCGAGTGACACAAGTAACAGCCTTCGCGGATGTACACCTCGCGTCCGGCCAATTCCAGCGGCTTGTAAGGCCGCACGCCGTCGCCCGGCTTCCAGTCATCCAGGGATTGACCCGGCTTGCGATTCCAGACGATGGGGGCTGTGTCACCCGCGTTTTTCTGCGATTCTTTTACGTTGGGCGACAAGTGAGTCATTGTGCTGTCCAGATAAAACAGTGGCACGATTTCCACTATGCCTGCCACCGACACCGCCAAGGCAATTAATACAAACAACACGACGGTGCTGCGTTCCAGCTTGTCCTGCAATTTAGTTGAATAAATCTTGTCGTGATTAGACATGTCTCACTCCTTTATGCTTTAGCAAGAACGGCATTAGTACCGCGCGCAGCACTTGCCTGGCGCACAGTCATCACCACGTTGAACAACATGATCCATGCACCCAGATTGAAGATGACGCCACCGACGACACGCATCGCGTAGTACGGATGCATGGCGGAAACGGACTCCACGAAGGTATAGGTCAACGCGCCATATTCGTCATAATCACGCCACATCAAACCTTGCATGATGCCGGACACCCACATCGCGACGACATAGATCACAGTGCCGATCGTCGCCATCCAGAAGTGCACGTTCACCAGACGGTCGGAATACATTTCGGTATGCCACAGCTTCTTCACCATATGGTAAATCGCACCCACGGAAACCATCGCTACCCAGCCCAGCGCACCTGAATGCACGTGACCGATGGTCCAGTCGGTGTAGTGTGATAACGCATTTACGGTCTTGATGGACATCACCGGGCCTTCGAAGGTGGACATCGCGTAGAACGCCAGAGACACCACCAGGAAGCGCAGGATGTAGTCGGTGCGCAGACGATCCCAGGCACCGGACAAGGTCATCATGCCGTTCATCGCACCACCCCAGGACGGGATGATCATCGCCAGGGAAATCGCAGCGGCCAAGGAGCCGGTCCAGTCAGGCAATGCGGTGTATTGCAGATGGTGCGCGCCCAACCACACATAACCGAAGGTCAGTGTCCAGAAGTGCAACACGGACAGGCGGTAAGAGTACACCGGGCGATTTGCCTGCTTGGGCACGAAGTAGTACATGATCCCCAAAAAGCCGGCGGTCAGGTAGAAACCCACTGCATTGTGACCCCACCACCATTGAATCATGGCATCTTGCACGCCCGAGTAGATGGAGTAGGACTTGGTCAGGCTGACCGGGATTGCCAGGCTGTTCACCACATGCAGGTAAGTGATCATGATGATCATGCTCATAAAGAACCAGTTCGACACATAGATGTGCGAACTCTTGCGTATCGCGACCGTCATGATGTAATTCAAACCAAATGCCACCCAGACCACGGCGATCAGAATATCAATTGGCCATTCCAGCTCTGCATATTCCTTGCCTTGGGTCATTCCCAGCGGTAACGTGATCACGGCCAGCACGATGATCAGGTTCCAACCCCAGAAGGTGAACCACGCCAGGCCGTTGCTCCACAGCTTGGCCGCACCGGTGCGCTGCACTATATAATAGCCAGTGGCCATCAAGGTGGAACCACCAAATGCAAAAATCACCGAGTTGGTATGCAGCGGACGCAGTCGCCCAAAGGTGATGTAAGGTATATCAAAATTCAGAAACGGCCACGCCAATTCAGATGCAATATACACACCGAGCAACGTGCCTACGACCAGATATATAGCGGCCATGATGGTAAACCATCTGACCACATCCATATCGTATTTGACCGGTATCGCTTGAGTAGCTTCCACGGTAACCTCTCCTTCCAGAGCCTAAGTAATAAACAATGTGTTATTTACTCTCAAACTAAAAAAGTAAATGACGCACCCCCTTCTTCCAGCTTTCAAGCCGCGCGGTCATGGTACACCGTCCAGCGAGAAAAAAAATACAGGTCTACACCTTTTTATACCTTCATGATTTACTAGGTTATGGCAGCAATTGAATCGAGAAAATCACAAAAATTGAAGTCGATGAACTGGGGATTCAACAGGATGTAAATATATTCCTATCTGCATCACCCGGTCAGAATATGAGTCCCTCTACGTCAGGAATTAAACGATGTATCTATTATGCATCTTATATGGGCGTGCATTCTTTAGTCAAGCGAGAAAATCCGAAAAGGCAGGGCAGAATGGCCTGTTACCGATACCAGGTTTGCTTGTTTGATCAAGCGCAAAAATTTTTAGTGGAAGAAAGGTCAAACAATCACAGGAAAAAGCCGGCTTAACTCATTTCGAGTTTGGTCAGCGACCGATGGCCAGCAGCAATCGAATGTCCTGTGCCAGTTGTTCAGCGCTCTGCCCGTAAGGGGCAAGCAACAATGGTTTGCCTCTTGTGCCAAGCAGATACATTCCGGCGGTATGATCCAGCGTATAGCCGCCGTGTTTGTCATCCTGTTTCACATAATTAACACCAAAGGCATTGGCCGCTTGCTTGGTAGCCTGTTCATCACCATACAAGCCCAAGAAAGAAGGGTCAAAGGACGGGACAAACTTCGCGAGCAGCTCTGGACTATCCCGTTCAGGATCCAGCGTGACGAACAAGACCTGTACCCGGTCCACATCCTTGCCAAGCAGATGCATAACCTGCGCCAAATCGGCCAGCGTGGTGGGGCATATCTCGGGACAGTGGGTATAACCAAAGAACAGCACGACCACTTTTCCCCTGAAATCCAACAGGCTGCGAGGCTTGCCATTAAAATCGGCAAGCTGGAAATCAGCATGCGCATGTTGCCAGGAGACGTCTTTGGCATGGTAAGGCGACGGCATCTCCGGCTCCCCGCACGCGCCAAGCAGCAATATCAATAAAATTGAAAAGAAGTTACGCATCTTGAGCCACCTTGAAAGTTAATGTTTCTGATGACACTCCTAGCTGTCGACGCCAGTTCTACGAAGGTATATGCAAACAAGAATTATAGAGCGCTAAGCCGTGTGGTGAAGAAGTAGGGGCGATTATGCATCTACATGACAGCTCCCTGCCCAACCGTGCATAGCAAAAACATAGCCTACCTTTATCAGCCCATATATGCCGAACGCCATCACTATCAGTCCGGCAAATAATCGAACTCTGGGTGATTGTACCCAATGGCGGCAACGTTCCCAGAACAGGCCGATGACCAGCAGATTTGGCAAGGTGCCCAAGCCGAATACCAGCATGATCAACGCGCCGCTTTGCGCGTGACCGCTGGCCAGTGCCGTGACCAGCACGCTGTATACCAGCCCGCACGGCAACCAGCCCCATAACGTGCCGAGCAACAGGGCTCGCGCTGGAGTTGTTATGGGAAACAAGGGGCGTGTCAGCGGTTGTATGCGTTGCCATAACATACTGCCGGCCTGCTCGATGCGCCGCACCATGCTCCAGATACCGGCGAGGTACAAGCCAAGCGCGATCAGCATCAAGCTGGATAGCGCAAACAGCAAATGCTGTATCGGCACCACATCGCGCAATAATAAACCGGCTTGTCCGATAGCACCGACCAGTAAGCCGGCCAAGGTATAGCTGGCGATGCGCCCGCTGTTGTAAGCAAGGTGAAACGGCCAGCGTGCACCGTCTTTCGGTAATTGCGCAGTAAGGATGCCGACAATACTGCCGCACATGCCAAGGCAGTGTACGCCACCGAGCAATCCGACAAAAAATACCGCGATGATGCTGAATTCTGTCATGCGTTCTTTCCTGTTCCAGTGATTCCAGACCCGGAAGCTTCAAGTATGGAAACATCGTAACACTATGTGCATCGGCTCGTACCCGGTATGGAAGCACACCGGGCAACGGCACGTCAATGCGCGGTTACAACGAGGCGGCATCTTTTTCCCGGTCAGCATACCAGCCTTGATGGCATCCGTTCATGTGGCGATCGAAAGTTTATGGAATGTTTTAAGTCTAGCTGGATCATCACCGATTCTAGCTGCCGCTGATCAGTTCGAGAATTTGGTACAAATGGGAATCCGCGGGCTGATTGTGCAATAAAATCCGGGTCAAATAGTCACGCAAAATATCAGTGAAAAGCCCTTGCTTGCGTAACAAATTGTGCTACGATGAAATTAGTTTGATTGGTTCTTGTGTTCAATCTGGTTACCCGGGAGAAAAAAATGGCTATGATCGCGACAATCTGTGCAGTTGGTACCGCAATTGGGGCAGTTCTGTTTTCCGTGTGGATGCTTAAACAGCTGTTCGCCAGTAACTGAGTAAAACACAATAAAATAAAAAAACCAGCGCAGGCTGGTTTTTTTATTTTGGCTTGAACATGATAATTGATATCCGGATCCCGGCAAAACCAACAAAATAGGGCTGGGCCGGATAACTGCATTGGCGAATCTTTTTCACAAATCTCTATCGAGCACTTTTTGATTGCCTACCCCTGTAGTCCCACTTAAATCAATGAGCAAAGCATTCACACGTGAAAGTGATTACGATGACGAGGATCTGGAGCCTGCGGAGCAGCTGCCGGTCGGCGTCAAAAATTACATCACGCCCAACGGTTATCGCAAGCTGCAAGAGGAATTGGATCATCTGTGGAGGGTGGAGCGCCCGGCATTGGTCAAGACCATCACCTGGGCCGCCTCAAACGGCGACCGATCGGAAAATGGCGACTATATCTATGGCAAGAAACGCCTGCGCGAAATAGACCGGCGTGTGCGTTTTTTGCGCAAGCGCCTTGAGTTGGCCGAGGTGGTTGACCCGGCGCAACGCGTAGAGTGCGAGCAAGTGTTTTTCGGTGCGACGGTGACGGTCTGCGACGCTAACGGTTACGAGAGCACATACAGCATCGTTGGTGTGGACGAGGCGGATGTGGCGGGTGGCCGGATCAGTTGGGTATCTCCGCTGGCACGGGCATTGCTAAAATTGCGCGAGGGAGAAGTGGCGATGTTGCGTACCCCGACCGGAATCAATGAACTCGAAGTGACTTGCATCGTTTATTGCGAGCTGGATTGAGCTTCGCAGTTGGGTGCCGGTGATAATCAAGGCAAAAGCTTTACGCTTTATCGGAAGTTTGTTATGTTGCCAGCCTGATGGTGTTTGAGTGGTCGGTGTTGATTCCGGCTTTTTCAAAATTTACGCTACCTTACTCCAAATCATGAACGAAAGACTGTTGAAGATTTTGAATAACCGCGAACAAAACTATCCCCATGCACTGGAAAGACAGTTTCCTCGGATCTTTGAAAAGATCATGTCGCTGTGGGATTCGCCGGAGCTTGATGCCTATCTTGCCGAATTGATGATGACTACGCGCTCCAATCGCCAAGGATTTCCTCAAGAAGTGGCTTCCGACATTATCTATTTGCATATGCTCCATGAAAGTAAAGATGCGCCTGGCGAGCCGGTTACCTGGGCTCAGCTTTTGAGAGATGACAAGGTATAAATAGACGCAGTTGCCGATTGCAGGGATGAACCTGTCCTGATGCCATGCGCACCATTCCAATCCGGATAAAAATCCAATCAATGTATTAGGGGACCCACCATGAAAAAAATAGAAGCTGTGATCAAGCCGTTCAAGTTGGATGATGTGCGTGAAGCACTTTCAGAAGTGGGGGTGAGCGGCTTGACGGTCACCGAAGTGAAGGGTTTCGGTCGGCAAAAAGGGCACACCGAGTTGTACCGCGGTGCGGAATATGTGGTGGATTTCCTGCCCAAGATTAAAATCGAGGTGGTAATCCCGTCTAATCTGCTCGATGCGGCAATTGACGCCATTATCAAGTCTGCGCATACCGGCAAAATCGGCGATGGCAAGATTTTCGTCTCGACAGTAGAGCAGGTGATACGCATACGCACCGGTGAAACCAACGAAACCGCTTTATAGATACCAGACCTAACTAGCGTTTACGGGTGTGCTCGACATGCGTATAATGCCCGCTTTGCCGAGGGCCGTTTCATGCGCATCATTCAAAAAGCATTAACCTTTGACGACGTTCTGCTCGTTCCCGCTTACTCCAATGTATTGCCTCGTGATGTCGGCCTGCGTACGCAGCTCACCCGCAACATCAATCTGAATATTCCGCTGTTGTCCGCGGCGATGGACACGGTCACCGAGACTCGACTGGCAATCGCTTTGGCGCAAGAGGGCGGCATCGGCATCATCCACAAGAACATGTCGGCTCTGGCACAGGCTGCCAAGGTCGCCAAAGTAAAACGTTTTGAAAGCGGCGTAGTCAAGGATCCCATCACCATCACGCCGGACATGACGGTGCGCAGCGTGATCGGCTTGACGCGCCAGCACAAGATTTCCGGGCTGCCGGTGGTGCAGGGCAAGCAACTGGTCGGGATCATCACCAACCGCGATTTGCGTTTTGAGAGCAATCTGGACCAGCCGATACTAAACATCATGACACCGCGCGAGCGGCTGATCACCGTCAAGGAAAATGCCAGTCTGGAAGAGGCGCGCACTTTGATGCACAAACACCGCATCGAGCGCGTGTTGGTGGTCAATGATGCGTTCGAGTTGCGCGGTTTGATGACGGTTAAAGACATCCTGAAATCCAACGAGCACCCGCTGGCATGCAAGGACGGTTTCGGACATCTCCGTGTGGGTGCGGCAGTCGGCGTGGGCGAGGGCACGGAAGAACGTGTCACGTTGTTGGCCGAGGCCGGTGTGGATGTGATCGTGGTGGATACCGCGCACGGTCATTCGCAAGGCGTGCTGGATCGCGTCAAATGGGTCAAGGATAATTTTCCTCGCGTCGAGGTGATCGGCGGCAACATCGCCACCGGCGGGGCGGCCATGGCTTTGCTGGATCACGGTGCGGACGGTGTCAAAGTGGGCATCGGTCCAGGCTCGATTTGCACCACGCGTATCGTTGCGGGGGTCGGTGTGCCGCAGATCGCGGCTATCCAGAATGTGGCGAAAGCCCTGCAAGGAACCGGTGTGCCGTTGATCGCCGACGGCGGCATCCGTTACTCGGGAGATATTGCCAAGGCGATTGCAGCCGGCGCGCATTCGGTGATGTTGGGCGGATTGTTTGCGGGCACTGAAGAATCTCCCGGCGAGATCGAATTATTCCAGGGACGTTCCTACAAGTCCTACCGCGGCATGGGCAGCCTGGGCGCGATGCAGCAAGGTTCCAGCGACCGCTATTTCCAGGATAACGAAGCCAACCAGGACAAACTGGTGCCGGAAGGTGTGGAAGGCCGCGTGCCTTACAAAGGCAGCGTGCTGGCGGTGATCCATCAGCTGATGGGCGGTTTGCGCTCCAGCATGGGTTATCTGGGATGTGCGGATATCGCCACCATGCACACCAAGGCCGAGTTTGTCGAGATCACTTCTTCCGGCATCCGCGAGTCGCATGTGCATGATGTGCAGATCACCAAAGAAGCGCCGAATTACCATATTGAATAGGATGCAGGATCAAGGATTCGGGATTCGGGAAGAGCCGGCCTTAATCCTTAATCCTTGACCTCGCTCCTCAATCCTTAATCCTCGCTCCTCAATCCTGAAAAATGCCCCATAAAAAAATACTCATCCTCGATTTCGGTTCGCAATACACTCAATTAATCGCGCGCCGTGTGCGCGAGACCCACGTTTATTGCGAACTTCATCCTTGGGATATGTCAGAGGAAGACATTCGCGCCTTTAATCCGGCAGGCGTCATTCTGTCAGGTGGTCCGAACTCGGTGTACGAGGAAGAGACGCCGAAGGCACCGCCGGTGGTGTTCGAATTGGGCGTGCCGGTGTTGGGTATTTGCTACGGCATGCAGACCATGGCCGCGCAACTCGGTGGCGCTGTGGAAAGCGGCAAGGTGCGCGAATTCGGCTATGCCGAGATTCGTGCGCAGGGCCACTCAACTTTGCTGCGCGATATCCAGGATAGAACCAATGCGCAGGGCCACGGCTTGATCGATGTATGGATGAGCCACGGCGACAAGGTGACAAAACTGCCGCCGGGTTTCTCGGTGATCGCCAGCAATGCTGCCACACCCATCGCGGGTATGGCGGATGAGGAGCGGCATTATTACGCGCTGCAATTCCATCCCGAAGTGACTCATACCCATCAAGGCAAGGCGATGGTGGGGCGCTTCGTGCACGACATCTGCGGCTGTGGTCAGGATTGGAACATGCCGGATTACATCAGCGAGGCGGTGAAAAAGATCCGCGAACAGGTGGGCAAAGATGAAGTGATCCTGGGTTTGTCAGGAGGAGTGGACTCTTCGGTGGCTGCGGCGCTGATCCACCGCGCCATCGGCGACCAGCTCACCTGTGTATTCGTGGACAATGGCCTGTTGCGCCTGAACGAAGGCGCGCAGGTGATGGAGACTTTTGCCAAACACATGCACTTGAAGGTCATCCATGTCGATGCCAGCGGCGAGTTCCTGCATCATCTGGCAGGGGTATCCGATCCCGAGCAAAAACGCAAAATCATCGGGCGCGAGTTCGTCGAGGTGTTCCAGCGCGAAGCCAAAAAGTTACCGCAGGCCAAGTGGCTGGCGCAGGGCACGATCTATCCGGACGTGATCGAGTCGGCCGGCGCGAAAACCAATAAAGCGCACGCCATCAAATCGCACCACAACGTCGGCGGTTTGCCGGAAAGCCTGCACCTCAAGCTGCTTGAGCCATTGCGCGAACTGTTCAAAGATGAAGTGCGCGAACTCGGTGTGGCGCTCGGTTTGCCGCGCGATATGGTGTATCGCCATCCCTTCCCCGGGCCCGGTTTGGGCGTGCGCATACTCGGCGAAGTGAAGCGCGAATACGCCGATCTGCTGCGTCGCGCCGATGCGATCTTCATCGAAGAGCTGCATGCTGCCAAGGATGAAGATGGCAATTCCTGGTACGAAAAAACTTCGCAAGCTTTTACCGTGTTCCTGCCGGTCAAAAGCGTCGGTGTGATGGGTGATGGTCGGACTTATGAGTGGGTGGTGGCATTGCGTGCGGTGCAGACGCAGGATTTCATGACCGCGCACTGGGCGGAGTTACCACACGCGCTGTTGGGTAAAGTCTCAAACCGTATCATCAACGAAGTGCGCGGCATCAACCGAGTGGTGTACGATATTTCCGGCAAACCCCCCGCCACGATAGAGTGGGAGTAGCGCTTTCGGAGGGCAGCGCAGGGGCCCGGCTTGCGGCGATGCGACCCCGGACATGTCGATAGATGACTTCGGTACCGGTTATTCCTCGTTGAGTTATCTCAAACGCTTCAGGGTCTACAAACTCAAGATCGACCAGTCCTTCGTGCGCGACATCACCGATGATCCGGAAGACAAAGCCATCGTCAGTGCCATCATCAGTCGGGCGAGCAGCCTCGGCTTGCAAACCATCGCCGAAGGTGTGGAAACGGAAGGGCAACTGGCATTCTTGCGCGAACAGGGTTGCGACGAAGTCGCAGGGATATTATTTCAGCAAACCTTTATCCGCAGAAAAGTTCGAGGAATTCGCACGCCAGAAGAATCAAGTCTGAGATTGCTGGCCAAGGCAGCCGGCGGAAACGCTTACCGGTTCTACACCCGCTTAAATCACCCCCAGCACTCCCTCAAACTGTCAGCAGCGCTTTCCTAAGTTCATCCGTTTGCTCAGGCTGCGCGAGCGCTGTGCCGCTGATCCAGAACACATCCTCGGCACGGCTTCCCAAGGTGTTGATCTTGGCGCGGTGCAGTCGGATGTCGTATTTCTCCAGAATCAGCGCGATGCGAGCCAGCAGTCCCGGACGATCTCCGGCAATCAGGGATAGCACATGCATTCCTTTGCTGTCCGGCTTGATCTCGACCTCGGTGTTGATCGGAAAGTGCTTCAGTTGACGGCTGACACGTCCCGTCGCGGCTATGGTTAACGGCTTCGCTTGCTCGATTTGCTGAGCCAGTTCGAATTCGATGTAGTTCATGATGTCACGATATTCGGTATCGCTGCGTGTAGCTTCCATTATCTGAAAACTGTTCAATGCGTAGCCGTGTTGGGTGGTGTGTATCTTGGCTTCGACGATGGTGAAATTCATGCGTGCAAAAAAATCACAGATGCGCGCAAATAATCCGCGCTGATCCTGGCAATACACCACCACCTGCAAACCCTCGCCAGCGCGGCTCAGTCGCGCCTTTACGATGGCGGCGGCAGTGTTCACCTTGAATGCCAACAGGCGGGTATGCCAGGCGATTTCCTGTGCTTCATGATCCAGAAAATAGCTGTCGTCGAGTTGTGCCCAGAACAATTGGTAGGAGTCCGGTGACAGTGCATAGAGATTCAACGTGGTAACGGCTTGATTGCGGATTTCATCAAGATGACCCGCGATTTTTCCATCACTTATGTAGCGGCGTGATGCCCTGTAGAGGTCTTCAATCAGTTTTGCCTTCCAGGCATTCCATATTTTCGGGCTGGTGCCGCGCACATCGGCAACCGTCAATAGATACAGCGCGACAAGATAGCGGTCGTTTTTTATTTTTCCGGCGAAGGCCGCGATCACATCCGGATCCGACAAGTCCTGCTTCTGCGCGGTCGCGGAAAGGCTGAGATGTTGCTCGACCAGCCACACCACCAAATCGGTATCGTCACGACTGAGCTGGTGCCGCATGCAGAATGCGCGCGCATCTTTTTTGCCGAGTTGCGAATGATCACCACCGCGTCCCTTGGCGATGTCATGAAACAGACCGGCAATATAAAGCACTTCCGGGCGCGCAAATTCGCTCATTAATCGGCTGCACTGCGGTAATTCATGGGCAAACTCCGGCACGGCAAAGCGGCGCAGATTGCGCACCACCATCAGGATGTGCTCATCCACCGTGTAGACATGAAACAGATCATGTTGCATCTGCCCGACGATGCGTCCGAACGCTGGGATATAACTGCCAAGAATGCCGTATTGATTCATCCTTCGCAGGGCATGCAGAACCCCTTTCGGTTGCCGCAGGATCTTCATGAAAAGAGACCGGTTCAGCGGATCGCGGCGGAATGCAGCATCGATATGGTGCTGTGCACGCCACAGCGCGCGTAGTGTCTTTGCGCTGAGATCGGTCAACTCGGGGTGTTGTTGCATCAGCAGGAACAATTCAAAGATCGCCCCGGAAGATTGTTCGAATAAGTTCTCATCGCGGATATCAAGCAATGTCCCGACAACCCTGAATCGTTCGTTCAGTGCGTGTTGCGGAGGCACTTCACGGAACAGGTGGTCGTGCAGGTTTTGCAGCAGGATGGAATTGAACTGGCGCACCGCAACCTTGGTGCGGTAGTAACGCTGCATCAGGTGTTCGCTGGCACGCCGGTTTGTCGAAGCGGTGATGCCCATTTGCTCGGCGAGCGGGGTTTGGAACTCGAAGATCAGACGATCTTCGCGGCGCTGCGCGAGATAATGCAATCGGATGCGCAGCGTTTGCAACAGCGAGTCATGCCGGGCGATCTGGCGTGCCTCGGCAATGCTGATCAAGCCTTCCCGGGCAAGCTCGGTCCAGCGCGTGCCCAAGCCCGCTGCACGGCTGATCCAGGTAATGGTTTGCAGGTCGCGCAAGCCACCGGGGCTTTCCTTCAAATTGGGTTCCAGGTTGAAATCCGTTTCCACGAAGCGCGCATGCCGTTGCTGTTGCTCGTGCAGTTTGGCGAGAAAAAACTGGCGCGGGTCGAGGTATTGATGCAATACGTTTTTCAATTCGCCGAACAGCCTGGCATCACCGATGAGCAGGCGCGCTTCAAGCAAGTTGGTCTGCACGGTGATGTCTGCGGATTCTTTCAAACACTGCGCGATGGTGCGAATGCTGTGGCCGACTTCCAGGCCGATGTCCCACAGCATGCCGATCAATTGCTGCAATTTTTGTTGCAGGATTCCATCAGGTTCCGAATCCAGCAGGATCAGCAAATCAATGTCCGACTTGGGATACAACTCACCGCGCCCGTAGCCGCCTACCGCGACCAACGCGATATGGGGAGGCATTGCAAGTTGTTCCCAGGCGCGCAACAAATATAGGTCGACCAGCCGGCTGTGCGCGCTGAGCAGGCGCGCCGCTTTGCCATGTTGCTGAAATCTTTGTTCGAGAGCCAGGCGATCGCTGCGCAATGATACGCGCAGTTCTGCGATGGAACTATGACCAATGATTTGGCGAGCGTTAACCAATGACTTATTCATGGTCTTCTGATGAATTAGTCAGATGGCTATGCAAAGCTGTTTGCCCGCTTGGTCAGATGGTCAGCAGTTACATCATGTGTTTGGCGGGGGAGGGCAGCCATCTGAAACAGTCAATACTTCATAGCCGGTGTCGGTAACGAGTATGGTGTGCTCATATTGCGCCGACAGGCTGTGGTCTTTGGTGACCACGGTCCAGCCGTCGCCAAGCTGCTTGATGCTGGCTTTGCCGGCATTGATCATGGGCTCGATCGTGAAGGTCATGCCCGGTTCGAGTTTCAGGCCGGACTTTGGGCGACCGTAATGCAGCACTTGCGGTTCTTCATGGAAATTTTGGCCGATGCCGTGCCCGCAAAATTCGCGCACCACGCTGTAGCCCAGCGGTTCGACGAAACCCTGGATGGCATGGCCGATGTCTCCCAGATATGCCCCCGGTTTGACCACGCGTATGCCGCGCCACAGTGATTGATAGGTGATCTCGCACAAACGTTTGGCCTGAATCGACGGCTCGCCGACATAGAACATGCGGCTGCTGTCGCCATGATAACCGTCCTTAATGACGGTGATATCCAGATTGACGATATCACCGTTCTTGAGCACTTTGTCGCTGGGTACGCCGTGGCATACCTGGTGATTAATCGAGGTGCAGATGGATTTCGGGTAGGGTGTATGTCCGCCGGGTGCGTAGTTGAGCGGGGCAGGGATAGCTTGCTGAACATTGACGATCAAGTCATGGCAGAGCTTATCCAACTCGTTGGTGGTCACGCCAGCCTTGACGAACGGAGCGATGTAGTCGAGTACTTCGCTGGTCAATCGACCTGCGATGCGCATTTTCTCGATTTCTGATGAGGTCTTGATGGATACGGACATAATTCCTGGAGCTGATTATTGAATGTATGAGAATATCACGCGATGCTAATTGTTGACAATTGTGATGGGGGAATTAAATATTGGCGATTGGGGGTTTTATTGACGTAATAAAGAAAACGAGCCAGTAACGGCAATGGCCCATGCAACGAAATAACAAGGTATTTTTGGGAAGCAAAGAGCAGGCTGTTCCCACCCCGCTCTTTCAAAACGCCATAGAACCTATCCGGACACGCTCACTTTCTTTTCTTCCTTGATCACCAAGTGTATCTCTACGCGGCGATTTTTTGCGCGGCCTTCTCTGGTCTTGTTATCGGCTACGGGATTGACAGATATGCGTTTCTGCGTCAATTTCTATTTATTGCAAACGATCAATTTATTCTTCGCCTGCCAGTTTAAGTGGCCCGCCACCTGAAAAGCGATCCAGATAGAGGTAGATCACCGGCGTGATAAAAAGCGTGATCACTTGCGAGAACAACAACCCACCGACCACGGCAAGACCAAGCGGCTGACGCAGCTCGGCGCCCGCGCCAAAGCCAATGGCGATAGGCAATGCGCCCATCAGTGCCGCCGTGGTGGTCATCATGATCGGACGAAAACGCAGCAGGCATGCGGTGCGGATCGCTTCTCGCGGCGCCATGCCCTCGTTGCGTTGGGCGTTGAGCGCAAAGTCGATCATCATGATGGCG
>JADGRM010000074.1 GCA_017880945.1 Gallionella sp.
CAAAGATCACTTTTTCGCGCAGTGTCAAGTCGGTGAGTTCGGCGACATGATGGTTGGCGACTGCGCCGAAAATCACGCGCTTGTACATCCAAAGCGTGTAGGCCGCGCCGAAGACCAGCGTGGTCGCTGCGGCAAATGCATACCAGAAATTCGTTTTCACCGCGCCGAGGATCACCATGAATTCACCGACGAACGCGCTGGTGCCGGGCAGTCCGCTGTTGGCCATCGCGAACAGCATGAAGAATGCGGCGAACACCGGCATCGTGTTGGCCACGCCGCCGTAATCGGCGATGTTGCGGGAATGCATGCGGTCATACAGCACCCCGATACACAGGAACAGCGCGCCGGCAACGAAACCGTGCGAGATCATCTGCAGCAGCGCGCCTTCCATGCCGTAGCTGTTAAAGATGAACAATCCCAGCGTGACGAAGCCCATGTGCGATATCGATGAATACGCCACCAGTTTCTTCATGTCGGTCTGGGCCAGTGCCACAAGACCGATATACACCACCGCGATCAGCGACAGCGCGATCATCACTCCGGCCAAACGATGGCTGGCATCCGGCACGATGGGCAGGGAGAAACGCAGAAAACCATAGGCACCCACCTTCAGCATGATCGCCGCCAGAATCACCGACCCGCCGGTAGGCGCTTCGACGTGGGCATCCGGCAACCAGGTATGCAACGGAAACATCGGCACTTTCACCGCGAAGGCGAAGAAAAAAGCGATGAAGATCAGAATCTGCGCAGTCATCGGCAGCACGACCTGATGGAAATCAAGTATCTCGAAGCTGCCGCCGGACTGGTTGTAAAGATAGATCAACGCCACCAGCATCAGCAGCGAACCGAGCAAGGTGTAGAGGAAGAATTTGACCGCCGCATACACGCGGTTCGGGCCTCCCCACACGCCGATGATCAGGAACATCGGGATCAGCATGGCTTCCCAGAACACATAGAACAGCACGGCATCCAGCGCGGCGAACACGCCGATCATGGTGCCGGACATGATCAGGAAGGAAGCCATATATTGCGCGACGCGTTTCTCGATCACGCGCCATCCGGCCAGAACCACAATCGGGGTGAAGAAAGAAGTGAGCAGGATAAACAACACCGAGATGCCATCCACGCCGAGGTGGTAATGGATGTTGAAACGTGCGATCCAGTTGTGCATCTCGACGAACTGCATCTCCGAGGTATCGCGCGCAAAACCGGTATACAGCGGGATCGTGATCAGAAAACCGAGCACTGAGCCGACCATGGCCAGGATGCGCGCCAGCGGTGCGTTTTTGTCGTCGCCGGTGGCCAACACCAGTATGCCGAAGATGATCGGCAACCAGATCGCGATGCTAATTATGGGTAATCCAAAAATCATGCTGTTGTTCCTTCATTATAATTCCAACCCAACCCATCCCGGCCACTCCTGGCAAGCATGCACTGGGCTTGTCTAAACGGATTAGCCAGGTGGACTGAGGAGGTTGGGTTTGGTTTTATTCAAGCCAGTTCCGCACCGTCAGCAACACGAACACGCCGATGATCATGGAAAATGCATAGTGATAAATATAGCCGGACTGAAGACGCCGCAGCACCCCGGAAAACAATCCGACCAGTTTCGCCGTACCATTCACCATCATCCCATCGATCAGCTTCACATCGCCGAATTTCCACAGAAAACGGCTCGCGCCTCGCGCGCCTCCGGCAAAGAACCAATCGTTGAAACGGTCGAAATAATATTTGTTATCCAACAGTGTGTAGATTGCATGGAAACGCTTTTGGAGAGCAGCCGGAATGTCCGGGCGCTTCATATAGAAAAACCACGCGGTTACGACACCGGACAAAGCAATCCAAACCGGAAATTCCTGCACTACGTGCACAACCATTGCGAACGGCCCCTGAAACTCACTTGCCAACTCCGCCATGCCAGGATGTTCAATTGAAATGTAAATGGCTTCTTTAAAATAGTTGCCAAACAAAATCGGTTCGATGGTGATGTAACCGATGAATACCGATGGGATAGCCAGCAGAATCAGCGGCAGTGTAACTACCCATGGCGATTCGTGCGGCTTCTGTCCCGGCGCGAGACCGTGGTGGTGATCCGCAGACACCTCTTCGTCTGCATGATCGCCATTGTGATCATGGTGTGCTTTGCCGAAGCGCTCCTTGCCGTGAAACACCAGGAAGTACATGCGGAAGGTATAGAAGGCGGTGACGAACACCCCTGCCACCACGGCGAAATAGGCGAAGCCGGCACCCGGCAAGTTCGATATCTCGACTGCCTCGATGATGCTGTCCTTGGAATAAAAACCGGAGAAGAACGGTGTGCCGATCAAGGCCAGCGAGCCAACCAGAAAAGTGATCCAGGTGATCGGCATGTATTTCCTGAGACCGCCCATGTTGCGGATGTCCTGGTCGTGGTGCATGGCGATGATCACGCTTCCGGCGGCCAGAAACAACAGCGCCTTGAAGAAGGCGTGGGTCATCAGGTGAAAAATCGCCGCCGAATAAGCGGAGGCACCCAGCGCCACGGTCATGTAGCCGAGTTGCGACAAGGTTGAATAGGCGATGACTCGCTTGATGTCGTTCTGGATCATGCCGAGGAAACCCATGAACAGTGCGGTGATCGCGCCGATCACCATCACAAACGACAGTGCCGTATCGGACAACTCGAACAGCGGCGACATGCGTGCCACCATGAAGATACCGGCCGTCACCATGGTCGCGGCGTGGATCAGCGCGGAAATCGGGGTCGGGCCTTCCATCGAATCGGGCAGCCACACATGCAGCGGGAACTGCGCAGACTTGCCCATCGCGCCGATGAACAGCAGGATGCATATCGCAGTCAACAGCCCCACCGTCATGCCGGGAATGGGTGCCAGATCTTTGGCGTGACTGGCCGCCTTGGCGAATACTTCATCGTATTGCAGCGTGCCGAATACCATCAGCACCAGGGCAATTCCGAGCAGGAAGCCGAAGTCGCCGACACGATTCACCAGAAATGCTTTCAGGTTGGCGTAAATCGCGGTCGGCCGGTCGTACCAGAAACCGATCAGCAGGTAGGAAACCAGCCCAACCGCTTCCCAGCCGAAGAACAATTGCATGAAATTGTTGGCCATCACCAGCATCAGCATCGAGAAGGTGAACAGCGAGATGTAGCTGAAAAAACGCTGATAGCCCGAGTCTTCTTTCATATAGCCGATGGTGTAGATGTGCACCATCAGCGACACGAAGGTGACCACCAGCATCATCAGGACCGTCAGTCTATCGATCAGGAAGCCGACCTGGAAGCTGGTATCGCCCGAGGTCAGCCAGGTATAGACCGAACCGTTGAACGTATGCCCATCCTGCACATCGTCGAATATCGCCAGCGAGGCAAAGAACGAGACGGCCACCAGCGCGATGGTGATGCGATGCGACCAGGTGCGTCCCAGCAATTTTCCGAACAGGCCGGTGACGATTGCGCCGGCCAGCGGAGCCAGGGGAACCAGCAAATAGAAGCTTAGCATGTTCATCAACCTTTCAAACTGTCGAGATCGTCGACGTTGATGGTGTTCAGGTTACGGAACAGCACCACCAGAATCGCCAAGCCGATGGCCGCTTCGGCAGCGGCCACGGTGAGAATAAAGAACACGAATATCTGTCCGGCGGTATCGTTCAGATAATGAGAGAACGCCACGAAGTTGGTATTCACCGCCAACAACATCATTTCGATCGCCATCAACAGCACGATCAGATTCTTGCGGTTCAGAAAAATGCCGACCACGCTGATGGCAAACAGCACGGCGCTCAGAACGAGATAATGCGACAGTGTTAACATTCTTCCTGCTCCCTGGATTTTTTTAGTCTTTACGTTCTGACGGGTGCCCGGCCACAAGTTTTTCGGACTGCATCGCAACGATACGCAAGCGATCCGCCTTCTTGACCGCGACCTGATCCGACACCACCTGCGATTTGGCATCCTTGCGGCGGCGCAAAGTCAGCGCAATCGCGGCGATCATCGCCACCAGCAGGATCACTGCGGCAATCTCGAACGGGTAGACATAGTCGGTATAGATCAACCGCCCCAGTTCTTTGGTGTTGCTGTAATCTGCTGCATGTTTGACGGCGACCACACCGGTGGAAGTCTCATGCGAGCCCAACACCCAGATCATCTCGAACGCCATCAGGCCGGCCAATGCCGCACCGAACGGCAACCATCGCCAGAAACCCTCGCGCAGCTTTACCAGATTGATATCCAGCATCATCACCACGAACAGGAACAACACCATCACCGCACCGACGTATACCAGCACCAGCGTGATGGCGAGAAATTCGGCTTCCAGCAGCAGCCAGATGCCGGCGGAACTGATGAACGCCAGCACCAGGAACAGCACGGCATGCACCGGATTGCGCGCGGTGATCACGCGCAATGCCGAGAACACGATCAACGCCGCGAACATATAAAACACGATGGTTTCAAAATTCATTAACTTGCCCTCTATCCTTCTTTTCGGCCTGCTTATCGGTACTTGGCGTCCGCCGCTCTGTCTTTGGCGATCTGCTCTTCATATTTATCGCCTATCGCCAGCAACATGTCCTTGGTGTAATACAAATCACCGCGCTTTTCGCCGTGATATTCGAATATACGCGTCTCGACGATCGCGTCCACCGGGCAGGATTCTTCGCAAAAGCCGCAGAAGATGCACTTGGTCAGGTCGATGTCGTATTGCGTGGTGCGCCGTGTGCCGTCCTCGCGTTCGGCCACTTCGATCTTGATCGCCAGCGCCGGACACACCGCCTCGCACAGCTTGCAACCGATGCATCGCTCTTCGCCATTGGCATAGCGGCGCTGTGCGTGCAGGCCGCGGAAGCGGAAGCTCTGCGGGGTCTTTTCTTCGGGAAACTGCACGGTGATCTTGCGCGCGAAGAAATACCGCCCGGTCACTGCCATGCCTTTGACCAGCTCATAGAGCAGGAAGGTCTTGAAGAAGTCTTTGATCATTTGCATATTCGTTTTCTCCGTCCTTTACCAGACCCAGAGCGAGGTCTGCATCCATACCGCGATCACCACCACCCAGATGATGGTAAGCGGAATAAACACCTTCCAACCGAGACGCATGAGCTGGTCATAACGGTAACGCGGAAAAGTCGCGCGGAACCACAGGAACAACAACAGGATGAAGGAGACCTTGCCCAGCAGCCAGATGAAGCTGTCCGGCAGGAACGGCACAGGCGACAACCATCCGCCCAGGAACAAGATCGAAGTCAGGAAGGCGATCAGGATCATGTTGGCATATTCAGCCAAGAAGAACACCGCGAACGCCATGCCGGAATATTCCACATGGAATCCAGCGACGATCTCTGACTCGCCTTCCGCCATGTCGAACGGCGACCGGTTGGTTTCCGCCACGCCGGAAATCAGGTACACCATGAACATCGGGAACAGCGGGATCACATACCAGTTCAGCGCCCCCAGGCTGCCGTGCTGGCCGCGCACGATCTCGGTCAGATTCATGCTTTGCGAGGCCATCAGCACGCACACCAGCGCGAAGCCCATCGCGATCTCGTACGACACGATCTGCGCCGCAGAGCGTACCGCACCGAGGAAAGCATACTTGGAGTTGGATGCCCAACCGGCAATGATGATGCCGTATATTCCCAGCGAGGTCATCGTAAGGATATACAGCAGCCCGGCATTGACATTGGCCAGCGCCATCCCTTCGCTGAATGGCACGACTGCCCAGGCCGCCAGCGCCGGAGCAAAGGCCATGATGGGAGCAATAACGAACAGGAATTTGCTTGATCCGCTCGGTATGATGATTTCCTTGAGGAACAATTTCAAGCCGTCGGCGATCGGTTGCAGCAGCCCGAAATAGCCGACGCGGTTCGGGCCGATACGGATCTGCATGTAGCCGATGACCTTGCGCTCGGCCAATGTCAGATAGGCGACCGCACCCAAGAGAGGCAATATGATCGCGAAGATCTTGGCCACCGTCCACAACAGCGGCCAGACCGGCTGGATGTAACCCCACATCAAGTCCCAGAGCCCGAACAGGTCCCAGAACCATTGGAAGAAATGCAGTATTTGGGCTTCCATCATGCACGCTCGACCGTTATCGCGCCAAACATCGCGCCCAGTCCCGCCGTGACGGGATGACCCGCCGCGACGCGGGCAGTGTGCATGGGCAACCGGTCATTCGCCAGTATGGTCAGGTGCACGCTCCCGTTGCCCTGGCTGACCTTGACAGTGTCGCCGGATTTCACCCCCAACCTGTGCAACTCGCTGCCATGCATCGCCACACAGGGTGCGGCGGCATCCCGGGTCTTTTGCAATGCATCTGCGCGACGCACCACCGCATCGGCGAAGTAGATCGGCACGTCGCTGACCCGCTGCAGACCTTGGCTGTTGCCACTAGTCGGGGTTTGCAGCGCGATACCGGCAACATGATTGTTCAACTTGTCAGTCACGTCCTTGTTGGGCAGCGCTTCATCGCGCACCGCTTCGCTGGTGTCGTAATCGAAGCCGGACACATTCAGCAGATTGCCCAGCACGCGCAATACTTTCCAGGCAGGGCGAGCTTCACCGAGAGGCTTGACCGCACCCCTGAAACTTTGCGCACGTCCTTCGGTGTTCACGAACGTGCCGGAGGTTTCCGTGAACGGCGCGATTGGCAACAGCACGTCGGCGTATTCTGTTGCGTGGTGTTTGTAGGCGGACATTGCAACCACCATATCGGCGGCTTTCATCGCGCTCATCGCCTGCTGCACATCATGCATATCCAGTTCCGGCTCGACATTAAGCAACACATAAGCCTTGCGCGGCGAAGCCAGCATCTGCATGGCATTCATGCCTTGCTTGGCGGCACCGAACGGGACCGCTCCGGCCAGGTAAGCGCCGACGCTGTTCGCCGCCTCGCCAAGGAAACCGAACTTCGCGGAGCTAAGCGTTGCGATCTGCTCGGCCAGCATCGCGATCTGCGCGGCTTGCGGATGTTGTTGCGCGAAGTTGCCCAGCAACACGGCGGCATTTTTTCCTTCGGCCAGATTTTTTGCGATAGCTGCGGCTGCGCTGCCGACTTCGACACCTCGCAGAACGTTTAAGGATTGAGGATCGGGGAGAGCGTAGCGAGGGGTCGAGGATTGGGCGGGAGTCGCACCTTGATCCTTGATCCTTGATCCTTGATCCTCAATCAGCGCTTTCAGAATTTGCGCCAGCATGTTCACAAACTCGTCCGGTGCGACGATGGATTTATTGGCGACAGGCATCAGCAGGTCATCGTCGCTCGCATGCACGATGTTGGCTTGCGCGCCTTTCTTGACGGCCTGACGCACACGGTGCGCCAGCAAAGGTTGATCTTTGCGCAGAAAGCTGCCGACGATCAGGAAACGGTCTCGCGTATCGATCTCCGCAATAGGCATACCCAGCCACGGGGCACCGGCTTGTTTGCCGTCCGTGCTGAAGTCGGATTGGCGCAAACGTGAGTCGATGTTGTTGCTGCCGATGCCGCGCATCAGTTTTTGCAACAAATAAAGTTCTTCCACCGTGCTGTGCGGCGTCGCCAGTGCGGCGATCTGGTCGGCTGCGGCACTGCCGGCAATCTGGCGCAAACCGTTCGCCACATACTCCAGCGCGACTTGCCATTCGACCTCCAGCCACTTGCCGTCCTGCTTGAGCATAGGCTTGGTCAGACGTTCCGGCGCATTCAGCCCTTCATAGCTGAACCTGTCCTTGTCGGATATCCAGCATTCGTTGATGGCCTCGTTCTCGACCGGTACCACGCGCAGAACCTTGTTGTCTTTCACCTGCACGACCAGATTGGAACCCAGCCCGTCGTGCGGGCTGACCGATTTGCGCCGCGACAATTCCCAGCTGCGCGCGGTGTAGCGGAACGGCTTGCTGGTCAGTGCGCCGACCGGGCACAGATCGATCATGTTGCCGGACAACTCGGAATCCACCGAGCTGTTCACAAAACTCATGATCTCGGCATGCTCGCCACGGAATGCCATACCCAATTCCATCACCCCGGCGATCTCCTGTCCGAAACGCACGCAGCGGGTACACTGGATGCAGCGGCTCATCTCTTCGGTGGAAACCAGCGCGCCGATGTCCTTGTGCATCACGATGCGTTTTTCTTCACCGTAGCGCGAAGCGCCGCCACCATAACCCACCGCCAGATCCTGCAACTGGCATTCGCCGCCCTGGTCGCAGATCGGACAATCCAGCGGGTGGTTGATCAGCAGAAATTCCATCACGCCTTCCTGCGCCTTGACCGCCATTTCCGAGTGGGTGAGAACCTTCATTCCTTCAGCAACCGGAGTCGCGCAGGCCGGCAGCGGCTTGGGAGCCTTCTCCACTTCCACCAGACACATGCGGCAATTGGCCGCGATGGAGAGTTTCTTGTGGTAGCAGAAATGCGGGATATATACGCCGAGCTTGTTCGCCGCATCCATCACGGTGGTACCGCGCTCGGTCTGTACCGACTTGCCATCAATTTCAATGTTGATCATTGCTCACCTAACCTGTCAACTTCACACCAAACAGCGCTTATGTTCGATGTGATATTCAAATTCATCGCGGAAATGCCTGAGCATGCCCTGCACCGGCCACACTGCCGCCTCGCCCAATGCGCAAATGGTGCGCCCGGCGATGTTCTCGCCCAAACTCAACAACAAATCCAGATCTTCCTTGCGGCCTTCGCCGTGCTCGATGCGATGCACGATGCGATACAGCCAGCCGGTGCCTTCACGGCACGGCGTACACTGCCCGCAGGATTCTTCATAATAGAAATAGGACAACCGCTCCAGCGCGCGCACCATGCAAGTCGTTTCATCCATCACGATCACCGCGCCGCTGCCCAGACCGGAACCCGCCTTGGTAATGGCATCAAAGTCCATGGTCAGGTCCATCATGATCCCGGCAGGCAACACCGGCATCGACGAACCGCCCGGGATCACAGCCTTGAGCGTATGCCCGTGACGCACGCCGCCGGCCATTTCCAGCAACTTGCGGAACGGTGTGCCCAGGGGCACTTCGAAATTTCCGGGATTGTTCACATGACCGGACACGGAAAACAACTTCGTACCGCCATTGTTGGGCTTGCCCAATTCGAGGAATTTCTGGCCGCCGTGGTTGATGATGTAGGGAATGCTGGCAAAGGTTTCGGTGTTGTTGATCGTGGTCGGTTTGCCATACAGACCGAAGCTGGCCGGGAACGGCGGCTTGAAACGCGGCTGCCCCTTCTTGCCTTCCAG
>JADGRM010000075.1 GCA_017880945.1 Gallionella sp.
ACCTTGATCAGGATGGAATTCGCCAAACCCTGGCGGATGCCTTCTCGCAGGATCTTGGTGTTGGTCACAAACACATCGTCGCCCACCAGCTGGATGGACTTGCCGAGGCGTGTTGTAAGCTGCTTCCAGCCACCCCAGTCATGCTCGCTCATACCGTCTTCGATGGTGATGATCGGGTACTTGTCCACCCAGGTGGCATACAGGTCGATGATCTGGGCAGAGCTAAGGGTCAGCTTGTCCGCTTTCAGGTGGTACTGTCCGTCCTTGTAAAATTCCGATGCGGCGGCATCGATGCCGATAGCCACATCCGTGCCGGGTACATATCCGGCTGCCTCGATGGCTTCCACTATGACTTTCAGGGCCGCTTCGTTGGAACCCAGGGCGGGTGCGAAGCCGCCCTCGTCGCCCACCGTGGTGCTGAGCCCGCGGTGATGGAGAATTTTTTTCAGGTTATGGAATACTTCGGCACCGCAACGCAGCGCCTCGCGGAAACTCTGGCTGCCTACCGGGATAATCATGAATTCCTGAATATCCGCACCGCCGGTGGCGTGTGCTCCGCCATTGATGATGTTCATCATCGGCACCGGCATTTCCATGCGTCCGGCCCCCCCCAGATAGCGGTATAGCGGCAGGCCGCTTTCTTCCGCCGCGGCGCGCGCCACGGCCATCGACACCGCCAGGATCGCATTCGCACCGAGGCGCGCTTTGTTTTCCGTGCCGTCCAGCTCGATCATGGTCTGGTCGATGAAAGCTTGTTCGGCGGCATCCAGGCCGATGATCGCTTCGGCGATCTCGGTATTCACATATTCCACTGCCTTCAACACCCCTTTGCCGAGGTAGCGCTGTTTGTCGTCATCGCGCAACTCCACAGCCTCCTTGGTACCGGTGGATGCACCGGACGGCACGGCGGCGCGGCCCATCACACCGGACTCCAGCAATACGTCCGCTTCCACGGTAGGGTTGCCGCGCGAATCCAGAATCTCGCGGGCGATCACATCAACAATTGCGCTCATACTATTTTCCTTCTTCTTTCTTCTAGACGTTTTTCAAATCGATCATTTCTTCGATCAAACCCTGCTGCTTGACCGTTTCATCCAGCACTTTCAGCGTTTGCAACAATGCCTTGAGATGCCCGAGCGGAAAGGCGTTCGGCCCATCCGATAAGGCTTGCGACGGGTTCGGGTGCGTTTCCATGAACAGGCCGGAAATCCCCGCTGCCACTGCGGCACGCGCCAGTACCGGCACGAACTCGCGCTGCCCGCCGCTGACCGTCCCTTGCCCGCCCGGCAACTGCACAGAGTGCGTCGCATCGAACACCACCGGGCAACCGGTGTTGCGCATCACTGCCAGCGAGCGCATGTCCGACACCAGGTTGTTGTAGCCGAATGACGCGCCGCGCTCGCACACCATGATGTTGTCCGCGCCGCTGGCTTCGCGCGCTTTCTCCACCACGTTCTGCATATCCCACGGCGACAGGAATTGTCCCTTCTTGATGTTCACCGGGCGGCCGCAGCGTGCCACTGCGTGTATGAAATCGGTCTGACGGCAAAGGAACGCCGGGGTTTGCAGCACATCGACCACCGCCGCGACCGGCGCGATCTCATCGATGCTGTGCACGTCGGTCAATACCGGCACACCCAACTGCGCTTTCACTTCGCCGAGTATCTTCAGTCCGGCATCCAGGCCGAAGCCGCGAAACGATTTGCCGGAACTGCGGTTGGCTTTGTCGTAGGAAGACTTGTAGATGAAGTTTATCTTCAACTCGTTGCAGATTTCTTTCAACTTGCCGGCAGTATCCATCGCCATTTGCTGCGACTCGATCACGCACGGCCCGGCGATCAGGAATAACGGCTGGTTCAGGCCAACCTCGAAATTGCAAAGTTTCATGCCGCCACCTCATTATCGTTATGTGAAACGCCATGCTTGGCGGTTTCGCTGGCTGGCGGCATTACCCGCACCGCCGCTGCGCGCACCGTGTTCATGCCGCCACCTCTTTCTGCTTGAGCTTAATAGTCTGGCGTTGCAACGCGGCTTCAACAAAAGCCTTGAACAAGGGATGTCCGGTGCGCGGCGTGGAGGTGAATTCGGGATGGAACTGCACACCGACGAACCACGGGTGCATGGTCTGCGGCAATTCCATTATCTCCGGCAAGTTTTCACTGGGCGTGCGCGCCGATATGATCAGCCCGGACTTTTCCAGCGCAGGCACGTAATGGTTGTTGACTTCATAGCGATGACGGTGACGCTCATTGACTTCATCGCCGTAGATGCGCTGCGCCAGTGTGCCGGGTTTGATCGGGCACCGCTGCGAACCGAGACGCATGGTTCCGCCCAGGTCGGAATCGTTGCTGCGTGTCTCAACCTTGCCATCGCGGTCCCGCCATTCGGTGATCAGTGCGACCACCGGATGCTCGGATTCCAGATTGAATTCGGTGCTGTTTGCATCGCTCATGCCCGCAACATGCCGCGCATATTCGATCACCGCCAATTGCATGCCGAGACAAATGCCCAGATACGGCACTTTATTTTCGCGCGCAAAACGAATCGCAGAAATCTTTCCTTCTGTGCCGCGCTTGCCGAAACCACCCGGAACCAGTATCGCATCGAAGTGCTCCAGGCCTTGCATGCTGGTTGTTTCGAGCGCTTCCGAATCGATGTACTCGATATTCACCCTGGTCTGGGTATGTATTCCGGCATGGCGCAACGCCTCGATCAGCGACTTGTAGGATTCGGTCAAATCGACGTACTTGCCAACCATGCCGATGGTGATCTGGTGCTGAGGATTTTCCAGCGCGGTCACCAGTTTCGCCCACACCGACAGATCAGCAGGGGGCAGATCCAGGCCCAACTCTTCGCACACGATGCGATCCAAACCTTGCAGGTTAAGCATTTGCGGCACTTTGTAAATACTGTCCACATCCCACATCGAAATCACCGCCTCTTCGCGCACATTGGAGAACAGCGAAATCTTGGCGCGCTCATCATCGGGAATCGGCCTGTCGGCGCGGCATATCAACGCAGTCGGGAAAATACCGATCTCGCGCAACTTCTGCACGCTGTGTTGGGTCGGTTTGGTCTTCAACTCGCCTGCCGTGGCGATATAAGGCACCAGAGTGAGATGCACATAGGCCACCTGATTGCGGCTCAGGCGCAAGCCCATCTGCCGTGCTGCCTCGAGAAACGGCAGCGATTCGATGTCGCCGACCGTGCCACCGATCTCCACGATAGCCACATCGGCCTTGCCATCATGCGAGGCGGCCGCGCCGCGCTCGACGAAGGCCTGGATCTCGTTGGTGATATGCGGGATCACCTGTACCGTCTTGCCCAGATACTCGCCGCGCCGCTCCTTGCGGATCACGCTGTCGTAGATCTGCCCGGTGGTGAAGTTGTTGGCCTTGCGCATCTTGGCGGAAATGAAGCGCTCGTAATGTCCCAGATCCAGGTCGGTCTCAGCGCCGTCTTCGGTCACGAAAACTTCACCATGCTGGAACGGACTCATGGTGCCTGGATCGACGTTGATATAAGGGTCGAGCTTGAGCATCGTCACCTTCAGTCCGCGCGACTCCAGGATGGCTGCAAGTGAAGCGGCGGCGATGCCCTTCCCTAAAGAAGAAACAACGCCGCCGGTAATAAAGATGTACTTGGTCATGCGGGTGCCCGGACACAATGTTTTTCGTAGGGGGCGATGATACCGTAAATCGCCCTGCTCTCAAAATTCAGGGTGCGGTGCGCCTCTCCGAGGCCTCCCAACTCTAAACCTGCTAAAACCCCCTCAACAACACCTTCCCGAACTCTGCCGACGGCACAGGCATGCTGAACAAATGTCCCTGGTAAGCCATGCAACCGGCATGCTCCAGAAAAGCACGCTGTGCCTCGGTTTCCACCCCTTCGGCAATAACTTCCATTCCCAGGATGTTGGCCATTCCGATGATGGTCTGCACGATTACTGCATCGGTGGATTTTGTGCCAATGTTGCGCACAAAGGACTGGTCGATCTTCAGTTGGTCAAGCGGGAGTTGCGTCAGGTAAGCAAGTGATGAATAGCCCGTGCCGAAGTCGTCCATGGAGAAGCGAACCCCGAATTCCTTGAGTTCGTGCATCTTGGCGATAGCCTCATTGATGTCGTCCAGCACCACGCTCTCGGTCAGCTCAATCTTGAGCCGGGTCGGATCTGCACCAGCCATTAATACGGCTACGCGCACTTGCGCAACGAAGTCGGGTTGGTGGAACTGGCGCGCGCTCACGTTGATAGCGAGTTGCAGTTGATCTGTCAGCGGATTCGCTGCCCATGCCTTGATCTGGGCGCAGGCGGTTTCAAGCACCCATTGCCCGATGGGCAGAATGAGCCCGTTCTTTTCTGCCATCGGGATGAATTCGGAAGGCAAAATCTCCCCTCTCATCGGATGCATCCAGCGCAGCAAGGCTTCGGCACCGACAGGTTGGCTGTCGGCATTCATCTGAACCTGGTATAAAAGATGGAATTGCTGCTCGGTGATCGCGTCGCGCAGATCGGATTCAAGTATGACACGGGCCTCGAGCGCGGCCTGCATGTCCGGGTCGAAGAAACGCAGCGTATTACGTCCGGCAGCTTTTGCTTCGTACATCGCCGTATCAGCACGCTTTAGCAGGTCGTCCACGCTGACATCATGGGCGCGGAACAGGCTGATACCGATACTGCAGGAGCTGAAATATTCAAAGTCCCGCAACAGGAAAGGCTGGCTGAGAGATTCGCGGATATTTTCTCCTGCCACCTTGGCATGTGCAATCGCTTGCTCCGCTTCTTCACTCAGGCTTCCCAGCATGACGACGAACTCGTCGCCGCCCAAACGCGCGACTGTATCCCCCGCACGCACGCGTGCTTGCAGGCGCTGCGAAACTTCGACCAGCAGCAGATCGCCGACATCGTGACCCTTGGTATCATTAAGTGTCTTGAAATGATCGAGGTCAATGAACAGGATGACACCGTGTTCACCGCTACGGACGCCGGAAGCCATGGAGTGGTTCAGCCTATCCATCAGTAAACGACGGTTGGGCAGTTTGGTGAGCGAATCATAGAAAGCAAGCTGGTGTATTTGCTCTTCAGCCTCTTTGCGCAGTGTGATATCGGTAAATACCGAAACATAATGCGTCACCTGTCCATCTTCATCGCTGACGGCGGTAGTGGTAAGCCATACCGGGTAGATTTTGCCATCCTTGTGACGGTTCCAGATTTCTCCCTGCCAGTATTTTTCGCGGTGGAGAGTTTCCCACCTGTCACGAAAGAACTTGTCGTCATGCTGCCCGGATTTAAGCAAGTCGGGAAACTGTCCGATCACTTCCTCGGCGCTGTAACCGGTCAAACGTGTGAAGGCGCCGTTAACCCGGAGGATGCGCCTGTCCGGATCGAAGATCATGATACCTTCATGCGTCTCAAAAGCAGCGGCAGCGATACGCAGTTGCTGTCCTCTTTCCCTCATTCGATAATAAATATTGATGGCAGATCCGAGCATCAGCATCGCTGCCAGAAACAACAGCAGCCTGTAATTGGTCGCAGTACGCTGCTGCACTTGATATTGATCCAGATAGAGCTGCTCCAGCCCCGCCCCGACGTGATTCTTTCCGGGCGATGCCAGTTGCGCAAGCAAGTTTGGCATGCCATTCTCATATTTCAAAATGCTCCTGGCATGACGTACAGCCAATTCAGCCGACGCCTGAACGTGCCCAGGTAATCCGGGAATGATTTGACCGATCTCAGCAATATCATGTTTCAGAGTCTCCCGAACCTGGTCATTTTGATTGGTCGTCATCAACAGCGCGTTGCGCAACAGGTGTTCAAATTTCTCACTCTGCAAAGTGTCCGTTTTGTGCAGCTTTGCCTGCACCAAATTGACCATGCGCGGCAAATAAATAAAAGCGTTTTTTGTTACGGCGTTGCCGGATTTAAACTCTTCCAGCGCGGTTGCCTTTTGCTCGACCTGCCGCTGCAACATACTCAACTCCCGCATCACCTCCGGGGTATCGGGCAACGAGCCGTTTTCCTGATATTGAGGCAACGCAGCACTCAGTGCCCGCATACGCTGCATGATGGCATTAACCGCATCATAGTTATGGAAAAGCTGGTAATGGTGCTGCAATACCGCCTCGCCCAACTCGGTATCGCTGCTTTGCAATTCGCGAAGATCGCTCGTCAACGAATTGTGCATAACAGATTCGACTGGTTGTGCCTTGATAAACAGGAATACCAAGCCAACTGCCGCCATGCCGAACAGGATCAGTTGCCGGAAATTTCTTTTAACAACTCCTGCTTTGGCAATTCGGATCATTTGCCTTTCTCGCCTTGATATACGCCAGTCAGGGTATTCAGGAACTTGACGATCCTGGCGATCTCTTCACCGCTCAAATCGACACCTAGCTGATATTTAGCCATGGTGGCCACCGCGTGCTCCAAAGTGACGGCCGAAGCATCGTGGAAATATGGCGCAGTCAAAGCCACATTACGCAATGACGGCACCCGAAATGCATGGCGATCCGCTTCATTCCCGGTGACGTTATAACGGCCGAAGTCCACCTCCTGCACATTGCCACGGTTATCAAAGTAATTTTCAACCAGGCCAAGCTTCGCGTACATATTGCCGCCCACGTTCCCGCCTTGATGGCAGCTGATACAGCCCAGACCTTTGAAAAGCTCATAGCCGGCCAGCTCGTCACTATCCAGCGCATGCATATCACCGCGCAAAAATAGATCGAATTTTGAATTTGGTGTGGTTAAAGAACGCTCGAAAGTGGCGATGGCATTCTTGACTGATCGGGGTTCGGTGCCTTCCTGGTAAATTTCCAGGAATTCACGGCGATAATCCGCATCTTTCTCCAGCTTGGCGATGACCTCGGGCCATGTCGAATCCATTTCGGAAGCATGCGGCATAGGAAATTCAATCTGATCCTCCAAGTTTGCCGCACGCCCGTCCCAGAACAGCCTGAAATTGAAACCACTGTTGAATACTGTCAGTGTGTTGATCTTGCCCTCTTTTCCTTCAACACTAGTCGAATGCTGCAAACCATCCACCCCGCCAGTCGCAAGGTTATGGCAATGAACACAGGCAACCGTATTGCCGCGGGAAAAAAACGGGTCGTAAAATAATCGCCGCCCCAAAGCGACCTTGCGCGCATCCAGATTTAAAGAAATCGGTATCGGGGTGATGGGCTCCTGCCATGTGCCTGAACCGGCTATCAGCTCAGTGCGTCTGTGCGCATCAGGATGATCGTGTGCTGAAAACCATATAAAAAACACTGCTTCGCACAGAACCACAGTGAACAAAACCAACACCAGCCAACGCGCCGGCTTAACCACGACAAGCCTTGTTGTATAGACGCAGCAGATCCATTCTGCCTTAATGCAGCAACAAGGATTGCTGGACAGACACCGCGCAAACAGACATCAGAGTGCCGGGCAACAAGCCAAGCAATAACACACCCAGACCGTTCACGCTGATCAGCAGCACGGTATCCTGTCCGAATATGATCGGCGCGCGACTTTCCGGTGCGTCGAAATACATCAGTTTGACGATGCGCAAGTAGTAGAACGCACCGATCAACGAGAACAGGACTGCTGCCACCGCCAGCCAGACGTGCCCTGCTTGCACGACGGCATTCAGCACCGAGAATTTGGCGTAAAAACCCACAGTAGGCGGCACGCCCGCCATGGAGAACATCAGCAACAGCATCAGAAAAGCGAGCCACGGACTGCGCTGGTTGAGTCCTTTGAAATCGTCGAGTTTATCGGCCTCGAAACCCGCCCTGGACATCAGCATGATCATGCCGAACGCGCCCAACGACATCAGCACATAAACCACTGCGTAGAACATTGCCGACCCGTAGCCCTCGATACCGCCGCTCAGCAGGCCGAGCAGCAGGAAGCCCATGTGCGAAATGGTGGAGTAGGCGAACATGCGCTTGAGGTTGGTTTGCGCGATCGCGGTGATGTTGCCGAGTGCCATCGAAGCGATGGAAAGAATGATCAACATGCCCGACCAGTGTTGCACCAGCGGCTGCAGACCTTCGACCAGTATCCGGGCAGTGAAGGCGAATGCCGCCAGCTTGGGTGCGGAGCCGATCAGCATGGTCATAGCCGTCGGCGCACCGTGATACACATCGGGAACCCACATGTGGAACGGCACCACGCCAAGCTTGAAGGCCAGACCGGAAACCGTGAACACCAGTCCGAATACCAGCAGGGGTTTATTCGCATGGCCAGACTGGATCGCGTGCGAGATCGCACCCAATTCCAGCGAGCCGGTCGCGCCATACAACATGGACATCCCGTATAACAGCAAACCGGAAGCCAGCGCGCCGAGGATGAAATATTTCATCGCTGCTTCTGTGGCAGTGGCAGAATCCCGTTGCAATGCGACCATTGCGTACAAACTCAGGGAGAGCAGTTCCAGACCGAGATACAGGGTGAGAAAATGACTGGCGGAGATCATCACCATCATGCCCAGCGTGGCGAACAAAGTCAGCACCATGAATTCGCCGCTGAACAGCCCGCGCACAGTCAGATATAGCCTTGAATACACCAGCATCATGGAAACTGCTATATAGGTCAGCAGCTTCAATACATCGGACATCAGATCATCAACGAACATGTTGTGAAAAGTATGCACAACGCCGTTTTCATGCGTGCCGACAGTGATCAGCGCACAGCCCATCAAGGTAAGTTGCACCAGCATGTAGGTGACCATCCTGCCGCTTTGTTTGATCAGCAGATCTGCAATTAAAATCACGCACGCCATGAACAGCAGGAATATTTCCGCGTATGCTGGCATCAAATTCGTCATCAAATCCATATTCATCTCAAAATCAGTCGTTAGTCGTGAGTCTCTAGTTGGGAGTCGGTAGTTGATTTAACTAAATGACTACCGGCTAATTGCTAGAGGCTGTCCTCTGGTGAAACTACTGATACAACTACTAGCCATCTGACTAGGCTAGTAAACAACACCAGCCAAGTCATTGGTTATGTTTACAACGGCAACTTGGAACGGGCAACGTGTACCAGTAAATCATTCACCGACACATGCATGATTTCGCTGAACGGCAGCGGGTACAGACCCATGCCCAGCACGGCTATCGCCAGAATCACAAAGATCACTTTTTCGCGCAGTGTCAAGTCGGTGAGTTCGGCGACATGATGGTTGGCGACTGCGCCGAAAATCACGCGCTTGTACATCCAAAGCGTGT
>JADGRM010000076.1 GCA_017880945.1 Gallionella sp.
CGGATATCCTGCCAGGCGCGATCCAGATAGATCAGCATCACCACGCCGGTTTCCGCCGCGACACCCGCCAATGCTATGAATCCGACCGCCACCGCAACCGACAGGTTGTAGCCGAGCAGCCACATCAGCCACACGCCGCCGACCAGCGCGAACGGCACGGACAGCATTACGATCAGCGTTTCGGTGATGCGCCTGAAATTGAGATACAGCAACAAGAAAATCAGCAACAACGTGACCGGGATGACGATCTTCATCTTCGCTGCGGCGCGTTCCATGTATTCGAACTGGCCGCTCCAGGTCGCGTAGTACCCGGGCGGGAATTTCACTTGCTGCGCCACCGCATTGCGTGCCTCGGACACATACGAGCCGATATCGCGATCTCGGATGTCCACATAGATATACGCCGACAGCAGCGCGTTCTCGGTGCGTATCGAAGGCGCGCCCTTGCTGATGAAGATCTTGGCCAGTTGTCCCAGCGGGATCATCGCGCCGCCCCCTTCGCTTGTCATCGGGGTTGGCACCAGTACCTCGCGCGCGATCTGTTCCGGTGTGCCGCGCAATTCGCGCGGGTAGCGCACGTTCACGCCAAAGCGTTCCAATCCTTCCACGGTGGTGGTGACATTTTCGCCGCCCAGTGCGGTGGCGATCACATCCTGTACCTCGCCCACCGTCAGCCCGTAACGCGCCAGCGCGATGCGATCAGGCTCGATGTTGAGGTAGAAACCGCCGGTGATGCGTTCGGCAAATGCACTGGTGGTACCCGGCACTTTCCTGACCACGGCTTCGATCTCCTTGGCCAGATGTTCCATCTCATCCAGGTTCTTGCCGAACACCTTGATGCCGATCGGTGTGCGAATACCGGTGGCCAACATATCAAGTCGATTCTTGATCGGCATGGTCCAAGCGTTGGCCACGCCGGGAAATTGCAACGCCTTGTCCATCTCGGTGATCAGCTTGTCGATCGTCATGCCTGGCCGCCACTCTTCTTGCGGCTTGAGGTTGATCACCGTCTCGAACATCTCCAGCGGTGCAGGATCGGTGGCGGTCTGCGCGCGTCCCGCCTTGCCATACACCAGCGCGACTTCGGGAAAGCTCTTGATGATCCTGTCCTGCGTTTGCAGCAGCTCTGCAGCTTTGGTGACCGACATGCCCGGCAGTGAAGCAGGCATGAAAAGCAACGTGCCTTCATTCAGGGTCGGCATGAATTCGCTGCCCAGACGCGACATAGGATAGAGGGTCAGTCCCATCGCCAGCAGCGCCACGACGATCGTGGTTTTTTTGCGGCGCATCACGGCGGCAATGATCGGGCGATAACTCCAGATCAGGAAACGGTTCAGCGGATTCTGACGCTCCGGCATGATGCGGCCGCGTATGAACAGCATCATCAACACCGGCACCAGCGTGACGGAGAGCAACGCCGCACCGGCCATCGCAAACGTCTTGGTAAAGGCCAGCGGTGCGAATAGCCGCCCTTCCTGCGCCTCCAGCGTGAATACCGGCAGGAACGAGATAGTGATGATCAGCAGCGAGAAGAACAGCGATGGGCCGACTTCCTTGCACGCCGTCAACATTGCTTCAAATCGCGACTCACCCTCCTTGAGTCGTTCCAGATGCTTGTGCGCGTTCTCTATCATCACGATGGCCGCATCCACCATCGCGCCGATCGCGATCGCGATCCCGCCCAGGCTCATGATGTTGGAATTCACGCCCAGTGCGCGCATCGCGATGAAGGCGATCAGCACGCCGACGGGCAACATCACGATCGCGACCAGCGCGCTGCGCGCGTGCATCAGGAACACCATGCACACCAATGCGACGATCAGGCCTTCTTCGAACAGCGTGCGTTTGAGCGTCGCGATGGCGCGCTGGATCAGGTCGGAGCGGTCATACACCGTCAGAATCTTCACACCGTCCGGCAGGCCGGCGGAAATTTCGGCGATCTTGTCCTTGATGTTCTGTATCGCTTCCAGCGCGTTCTGCCCGTAGCGCGCCATCGCGATGCCGGACACCACTTCTCCTTCACCATTCAATTCTGAAATCCCGCGCCGCTCGTCAGGTCCGAGCTCGACCCGCGCGATGTCACGCAGCAGCACCGGTGTGCCGCGCTCGGATTTCACGACCAGATTCTCGATGTCGCTCTTGCCGCGCAGATAGCCTTTGCCGCGCACCATGTACTCGGTCTCGGCCATCTCGATCACCCGCCCGCCGACATCGCGATTGGAATCGCGTATCACCTGTGAAACTTTACTCAACGGAATGTTGTATGCGCGCAACTTCACCGGATCGACCGTCACCTGATACTGCTGCACGAAGCCGCCGATGGAAGCCACTTCCGCCACACCGTGCGCCTTGGTGAGTTGATAGCGCAGATACCAATCCTGGATAGTGCGCAGTTCGGCCAGATTATGTTTTGCGCTGAGCACGGCGTACTGGTACACCCAGCCCACCCCGGTCGCATCCGGACCCAGTTGCGGCGACACACCTTTGGGCATGCGCCCCGCGATGCTGTTGAGATATTCGAGCACACGCGAACGCGCCCAGTAGATGTCGGTGCCGTCCTCGAAGATCACATACACGAACGATGCGCCGAAAAACGAGAAGCCGCGCACCACCTTGGATTTCGGCACGGAGAGCATCGCCGTGGTGAGCGGGTACGTCACCTGATCTTCGACCACCTGCGGTGCCTGCCCGGAGTATTCGGTATAGACGATCACCTGCACGTCGGACAGATCAGGCAATGCGTCCAGCGGAGTTCTGACCACGGCATAGATTCCCGCCAGCGTGATGAATAGCGTGACGAGAATCACCAGAAATCGGTTGCGGGCCGACCAGTCTATGATGGCATTCAACATATCAGTGTCCCCCGTGCCGGCTTTGGGCAGATTCTGCCGGCGGTGTACTGCCATCCGGTTGCTCTTGACCGCCCATTCCACTCAATGCCGCCTTGAGATTGCTCTCCGCATCGATCAGGAAATTGGCGGATGTCACCACCTGCTCGCCTTCTGCAATCCCTTCCAGCACTTCGACATAATTTTCGCTGCTGCCGCCCAGCTTGACGGTGCGCGGCTCGAAGTGCCCTTCTGCCAGTTGTACCAGCACGACTTTTCTGGTGCCACTGTCGATCACGGCAGAAACCGGCACGGTAAGTACCTTGCCGCCATGAGAAACAGCAAGCTCCACGTTGGCAAACATCGCGGGCTTGAGCAATCCATTCGGATTGGCGAGTTCCACCCGCACTTGCACCGTGCGGGTTGCCGTGTCCAGGGTCGGATAGATAAAGTCGACCTTGCCCACGAAATGTTTGTCCGGATAAGCGGCGATATTGACCTGGGCGACACTGCCTGCCTTGATCAGGCCGATGTCCTGCTCGGCCACCGCGGCCAGGACCCATACCGATGAAAGATCGGCGATCTGATACAGCACCTCACCCGGCATGAAGCGCATGCCCTGCACCGCTTTCTTTTCCAGCACGATACCGGTGACCGGCGCGTAATACGTCAGGTTTTTCCTGGCTTCCCCATTCGCCAGTTGCTTGATCTGATCATCCGCGATATCCCAATTTTTCAGGCGCGCAAGGCTGGCTGCGGCGAGTTGACTCATACTATTTTTTGCTTCGTCTCCAGCATCTTTCAACGACGCTGCACCTTGCGCGGCAAGCGCGTATTCGCGCAGTGCGGAAATCAGCTCCGGGCTGTATACCTCGAACAACGGCTGTCCTTTGCTGACCGGTTGCCCGCTGGTATTTACGTAAAGGCGCTCGACCCAACCTTCGAATTTCGGCGCGATGGTGTAAGTGCGCCGCTCGTTGATTTCGATCTTTCCAACCGCGCGTACGGTTCTGTCCAGCATGCGCAGCGTTGCCGCTTCGCTTTTCACGCCCAGCTTCTGCACCTTTTCCACACTGATACTGATTTGATTGCTGACACCAACATTGGCATCTCCTTCGAACACCGGAACATAATCCATACCCATCGCATCCTTCTTCGGTACCGGTGATGTGTCCGGCAACCCCATCGAATTGCGGTAATACAGTATTTTCGGTTCCATCTTGGCAGTCATCGAAGTAGTGGCCGGAATGGGTGCAGTTGATGTTCGCATTCCAACCCAATATCCGGCTGCGCCTACGCTCACGATGGCGACTCCGCCAATAATTAGCGTACTGATGTTTTTCATAATTCTTCTCCCAACAAACGTTCGATTTCTGCCAAACGCAACTGCGCTTCAAGTTGTGCCTTGAGTTGCTGCTGCCTTGCTTTCAGGATTTGCCGTTGTGCATCCAACAGGATTGCAAAATCCACCTTGCCGGTTTCATAGCCGGCCAGGGCGGATTGATAGGTCAGCTCGGCCTGTGGCAGCAACTGTGTCACAGTCAACGATTCGGTGCGCCGCGCGGTTTCCAGGCCGGATATGCTTTCCGACAAATCCGACAGTATCTGGTTGAGCAGCGCTTCCTTGCGTGCACCGGAAGCCGCCAGCACAGACTCGGCCTCGCGTTCCTGAGAATGTCGCGATCCTTGTTGCAGCGGGATATTGAACTCGACCATCAGATCCCAGGTCTTGATCGCATTGCCGCTCTGGGTCGGCGCGACCCCCAGCGTAAATCCGGGATAGCGGTTGGTATAGGCAAGTTCGCGGGATTTTTCGGCTGACACGATGCGTGCATCGGCGATCAGCAACTGCGGATTGCGCGCGCGCAGTTTTTGCTCCAGCATGTCGTAGTCGAGCTGTGCTGCCGCAGGCAAGCGGCGCAAGGACGCGGGTTGCGCCAGTGCCGCCATCGCGGGACGCGACAACAAGCTGTTCAGCCGGGCTTGCGAGTGATGCTGTTCGTTTTCAAGATCGAGCAACTCGCTGCGCAAACCGGTCTGCTCCACTTGCGCGCGTATGACTTCCTGCTGGGCACCCAGCCCGTTGGCATAGCGCGTCTGCGCGATCTGTTCCAGACTGGTCATCAGATCCAGCGTTTCGCGAGTAAGCCGCTCGCTGCCGGACAAGTAGTAATACTGCGCATAGACCGACTTGATCTTGCTCGACAGATCAGCCCAGGTTGCAGTGACCTGGCCATCGGTTTGCGCGACTTGCGCCTCGGCAACCTCGCGCTGCAAGTCGCGCTTGCCGAACCAGGGCACGCTTTGCATCAGCGTGTAGCGCGTGCCGCCCACTTCCGACGGCAACAAGCTGGTGCCTTTGTTCGTGCCCTGATTGGTGATGTCCATCAACTCGGTGCGCAATACCGGGTCAGGCAAAGCAGATGCAGACTGCACCCTTTGCTGCGCCGCATCCGCTTCATAGCGCGATGCCGCGAATTCCGGATTGTGCTCGTGTGCGTAATCCAGCAATCCGGCGAGATTGTTGCCCAGCGATGGTTCATCGGCAGCTCCGGCCGGAATGAGCCAGAGCGAATACATCATTAAGTAAATCGATAGAGATAGTTTCATGGTCCGTATCCAGTTGCAGTTGTAATGCAATCGGGCAGCCGCATAACCAGCGACTTGGCTGTCGTCTTTGGACAGCCTAGTCGAATGGCTAGTAGTTCCACCAAGCGACCGCCGAACGATACGGGACGAGGCCAGATTATGAAATCAAATAGGGACTATGAAATCAAACAAAGGGAAACAGCAGACGGACTCGTCCCGCGTTAGACGCGAGCGAGGGGCGGAGGATCAAGCGGTGCGGAGGTGTAAGACTGGAACTGGGTAGATGAAGGCGTGTACGCCTGGGTTGATAGTTGAATCCCAGCAACTTCTACCGTGACGGCTGCCAGATATCCGCTGCAAGCGAGCTGGCACATACCACAATTATTGCAGGGGGAGCTTTGACTGTCGTGCTGGCCGGCTGATTGATGCTCGTTGGCTGCCAGTTGACCGTGATGCATGTGCTGGTGCAAATCTGAAACATGCTGCGAGGGATGCGAGACTTGTTGCGCGCCATGACAGTCACCGTGCATGTTCTGCATGACTATCGAATCCGCCAGCGCGTAGCCGCTGAACATCGGCAACCAAACGGCTAGAAGTACGGCAACAAATTTTCTGGGAAGACGAAACATAAACATAGCATGGCAAAAATCAACCGCAATGTCAACCAACGGAGGGCTGCTGCACCCCTCACAAACTAATGCAACGGCGTATTCGCTACGATCAATTTACCCATACAGTTTGCGCCCGCGGATGCGTGCGCGGTGCGCCCTGCGCTGTTCGCCCTCGGTGAGCGGCTTGGGCTTTGACCCCTCGAACGGATTCTTGCTGGAGTTGTATTGGATCCTGAGCGGCGTGCCTTTCAGCTTGAATATTTCGCAGAAGGTGCGTTCCAGATAACGGGTATAGCTGGCCGGCACGTCGTCCAGGCCGCTGCCGTGGATAACGATCAGCGGCGGGTTGCTGCCGCCCTGGTGGGCATAGCGCATCTTCGGTATGAAGCGTCCCCCTTTCGGCGGCTGTTGTTTTTCCAGTGCGCCTATCAGCGCGCGGGTGAGTTTCGGCGTGGACAGTTTGGACATCGCCGCCGCATAAGCCTCGTCCACCGATTTCAACACGCCCGGTATGCCATTGGCGTGCAGCGCGGAAATGAAATGCAGTTTGGCGAAACTCAGGAAATGCAGCTTGCGCTCGATGTCGCGCTTGACCTGGTCCCTGTGGTGTTCGTCCAGCCCGTCCCATTTGTTGACCGCCAGCACCAGGGCGCGCCCCGCTTGCAGCACGTAGTCGGCGACGTGCGCGTCCTGCTCGGTGATCTGGTCGCGTGCATCCACCACCAGCACCACCACGTTGGCATCTTCGATCGCCTGCATGGTTTTGATCACGGAGAATTTTTCCACCGCCTCTTCGACCTTGCCGCGTCTGCGCACCCCGGCGGTGTCGATGATGGTGTATTGCTTGCCGTCACGCTCGAAATCGATGTAGATGCTGTCGCGCGTGGTGCCAGGCTGGTCGAACGCGATCACGCGCTGCTCGCCGAGTATGGCATTCACCAGTGTGGATTTCCCGACATTGGGACGGCCGACGATAGCCAGCTTGGGCGGGTGTTCGTGGCTGGTTTCTTCCTCGGCCTCGGGCGGGAAATTCTCCAGCGCGATTTCCACCACTTCGGTGACGTTGTCGCCGTGCGCCGAGGAGATTGGGAACGGTTCTCCCAGGCCCAGTTCGAAAAATTCTGCGGTCACTTTGGCGCGCGCCATGCCTTCGGCCTTGTTGACCAGCAACAGGATAGGCTTGCCGGTCTTGCGCAATTGTTCGGCGATGATGGCGTCCTGCGGCGTGCAGCCGGCACGGCCATCGACCAGGAACATGACCACATCGGCTTCGTCCACGGCCTGGCGGCTTTGCTTGGCCATCTCGAACATGATGCCTTCTTTGGCGACCGGCTCCAGCCCGCCGGTATCCACCACCAGATAGGGTCGTTCCCCTACTCTGCCGCGTCCGTAGTGGCGGTCACGGGTAAGCCCGGGCAAATCGGCGACCAGTGCGTCGCGACTGCGCGTGAGACGATTGAACAAGGTGGACTTGCCCACGTTCGGACGACCAACCAATACTATTGTGGGCAACATATGGAAACCTTTAATCCTAAAAACACAACTCAACCACGGGACACACGGGAAAAGACGAAATCTGTGTTTGACTTAGTCGAGGGATCAATTTTCTTGCTTCACCCCGATGAGTGAGGGCAAAACAATTAACAATCCATTTTTTTCCGTGTATTCCGTGGTTGATATTTTCCCCTGATTTATTTTATCGACAACGAATACAGTTCACCGCCGCGCGTCTGCACCAGAATTCCGTCGTCCATCTGGATTGACGCCGCCTTTATCGCACCGCCTTCAAGCTGGATGCGTGCGACAAAACTCCCGTCTTCACGATTCAAGCCATGCAGATAACCTTCGAAGTCGCCAACCACGACAAAATTTCCCAAAGCGTAAGGAGTACTGATGCCGCGCATGAACAACTGATCGTTCTTCCACACCGTGCTGCCGCTGGCTTTATCCAACGCCATGACGGATCCTTTAACATCGGTGAGGTAGATATACTTGCGCAGCAGCATCATGCCTTTATCGCTGGAAATGTCGCGGTTCCATAACGGACCGCCTTGCACCGCGTCAAAACACGCCACATGGCCCTGAAACGCAATGGCACAGACTTGTTCATCGTCTGCCACCGGGTCGCTGGTGATGTCGCTGATGCGCTCCAACTCGGTATTGCCGCGCGGCTGCGACACGAAGTTCTCCCACACCACCTCGCCATCCTTGATTCTGATTGCCGCTATTTTTCCGCCGGCAAATCCTGCAAATGCCACACCGCGCTGAATGGCCACTCCGGCATGGCTGCGCACCACCAGGGCCGGGGTGCTGCGTTCATACAACCATATGCGTTTGCCGTCGGCCGCATTCAAACCGGCAATGCGCCCGTCTCCGCTGCGCACGATCACCACGCCGTCCACGACCGCCGACACGCTCAACACTTCACTTGACACCTTGCTCTTCCAACGCGGCTTGCCATCTTCTCCATAAGCCAGCACGTCGCCCTTGTCGCCGCCGACTATGATCAGGCCTTCACCGCTGGCCACGTCTCCGCTCACGACGATACCGGTCTCGATACGCCACACCGGGTTGCCGGTGGCACGGTCCAGACGCGTCAATCTGCCATTTCCGGACACGCCATAGACCGCGTCTTTGGTCAACGCGGGTTGCTGCGGATTTGCGCCCGAATCGCCAACATTGCTATGCCAGCGCACTTCAAACTTGGCAGTCTGGCTAAACTCGACCAGCTTGGCCGGGTCCGAATCACCCTTCACGCCAGCCCAGTCCGGTACAGATTCATCCGTGGAAGCGCATCCGCCCAGCGCGAACAGCAACCCCAGCAATAGTCCCAGCCAAAGCTTGTTATAAGCCTTGAGTCCTGCTCCTATCGAAGGGCTACTGCAAGCGCACGTGTTCATTTAGCCACGCCCAATGCATCGATCTTCATTTGAATCAAATTGCGATATATGTTCTGCACATCGAATTTTTCGTAAGCCAGTTTGTATGCACTCCTTGCTTCATCTGTCTTGCCCTGCGCGCTCAACACATCGCCTCTCAAGTCGGCATACAAGCCATCGAACGATTCCGGATGTTTGGCTTCCAGCAGCTGCAGCGCATCCGCGTAATTCTT
>JADGRM010000077.1 GCA_017880945.1 Gallionella sp.
GCACTCGGAGATAACACAACGTTCACGGTCTAAGCCCGAAAAAGAAAAAGGGATTAGCGTACGGCTAATCCCTCGATATGGTGGGTCGTGGTGGACTTGAACCACCGACCAAAGGATTATGAGTCCTCTGCTCTAACCAACTGAGCTAACGACCCGAAAAAGTTTTGTTGTTGCCAGCTTAGTTTTCGCTGTCCAGGAAGCTCTTCAGCTTTTCGGAACGCGAAGGATGACGAAGCTTGCGCAGTGCCTTGGCTTCGATCTGACGAATGCGTTCGCGGGTGACATCAAATTGCTTGCCCACTTCTTCCAAAGTATGGTCGGTGTTCATTTCAATGCCGAAGCGCATCCGCAACACCTTGGCCTCGCGCTGTGTCAGGCTGTCCAGAATATCCGAGGTCGCACCGCGCAGGCTCTCGTAAATTGCTGCATCGATCGGCACCGCGGTATGCGAGTCTTCGATGAAGTCGCCCAAGTGCGAATCGTCATCATCGCCCACAGGTGTTTCCATGGAGATAGGTTCTTTGGCGATTTTGAAGATCTTGCGGATCTTGTCTTCCGGCATTTCCATCTTGATCACCAGCGTCGCGACATCCGGCTCCTGCCCGGTCTCTTGCATGATCTGCCGCGAAATGCGGTTCATCTTGTTGATGGTCTCGATCATGTGCACCGGGATACGGATGGTGCGCGCCTGGTCGGCGATGGAGCGGGTGATCGCCTGGCGTATCCACCAGGTGGCGTAGGTCGAGAACTTGTAGCCGCGGCGGTATTCGAACTTGTCCACCGCCTTCATCAGGCCGATGTTGCCTTCCTGGATCAGGTCGAGGAATTGCAAGCCGCGGTTGGTGTATTTCTTGGCGATGGAAATCACCAGGCGCAGGTTGGCCTCGATCATGTCGCGCTTGGCGCGGCGTGCCTTGGCTTCGCCGTTGGTCATCTGCCGGTTGATTTCCTTGAGGTCGCGAATCGGGATACCCACGCGCTGCTGCAGATCCAGCAAATGCTTTTGCTGCTCTACGATGGCGTGCTGGAAACGCTCCAGCGTTTCACTATATGGCTTTTTCGTTTTCAGTTCCTGCGCGACCCATTGCAGGTTATCTTCATTGCCCGGAAAAGTCTTGATGAAATGCGGACGCGGCATCTTGCCTTTGGCAACGCACATATCCTGGATGCTGCGCTCGCTGCGACGCACCTCCTCGACCAGTCCGCGCATCGTGTCGCACAAAGCATCCACTTGCTTTGCGGAGAAGCGGAATTTCATCAACTCATCGGAGATACCGCTCTGCAGCTTGTCGTACTGTTTGCTGCGGTAGCCGTGCTTCTCGTAAGCCTTGCCCATCTTGGTAAACAGATCGGCAACCACGGCGAAACGGGCCAAGGCATCTTCCCTCAACTGCGCCAGATTGGCCGCAGCTTCTGCCGCTGCGGCCTCTTCGTCTTGTTCTTCGTCTTCGGCGCCATTGTCGCTGACTTCCTCAGCCTCTTCTTCGCTCTCTTCAGCGATGATCGCCTCATCTTCGACATCCACAAAACCGTCGATGAGCTCGTCGATACGCATCTGATTGCCTTCGATCTTTGCGGACAACGCCAGGATTTCGGCAATCGTCGCCGGACACGCAGAAATCGCCTGAATCATGTGTTTCAGGCCTTCTTCGATACGTTTGGCGATCTCGATTTCTTTTTCACGTGTGAGCAATCCGACCGTGCCCATTTCGCGCATATACATACGCACCGGATCGGTGGTGCGGCCGAATTCGGAATCCACCGTGGAAAGCGCGGCTTCGGCTTCTTCCACCGCATCTTCATCAGCCACTGCAGGGGCGACATCCGTCATGATCAGTGTTTCTGCATCGGGTGCCACGTCGCATACCGAGACGCCCATCTCATTGATCATGCTGACCACGCCTTCGATCTGCTCGACTTCGAGCATATCCGGCAGGTGGTCGTTGATTTCCGCGTAAGTCAGATAGCCGCGCTCTTTGCCCAGCACGATCAAGGCCTTAAGGCGCGTGCGCCGCGCTTCGATATCCTGCAACCGGTCAATGACCGGTTGTTCGATAACAACGGCTGGTTTCTTGATTTGCTTTTTCTTGTCTTCTTTAAGCTTTGCCATGTTCAGATTCCCAATTGCGTAAGACCTTGAAATAACGTCAAGGCCGCAGAAAAGCGGCGGATTATACCCGAATATATCAATATTTTCCTAACCTTGTTAGATGCTTAGCCTTGCAAACCTCCAGCGAGAACCTGTAAGCAGACGGCTATTCAACTGGCTTGGCTGGTACCCGGCCGCATTAGTTGCTTGTATTGCTCACGTTCTGCATCGCTCAGACTGGACGGGCCACCCTGCGCCTTCGCCTGCAAGGCTTGGAAGCTTTGCCGGCGCTGCCCTTCATCAAGCTTGTTCAGCAACCCGGCAAACTCGGCAGCCACGTCAAAGCCGTCGCCCCAATTGAGCATATCCGCTTCAGCCGTTGCCAGGGTTTTTTCATGTGTCGTGCCTTGAAACAACTGCGAGAGAGTAGGACTGCTCAGCGTGAAATCAGTTTCACGCAATACCATCAGCACCGCTGAAACCGCATCGGCTTCCGCACCCTGGCCATGCCACTCGCCGGGCACCTGTTGCCCCAACTCGGGTTGCGCAATCAAACATTGCAGCAATAACCGGTGTGCCGAAGGCGGGGCACGCCCGGTTTTTTGGAAAGCGATACGCGGCGCGCGCGCCACCGGTTTGATCTCATACAACGCTTCCAGCTCGGCCTGGCTCACTCCGGAGAGTGCGGCGACTTCCTTGCGCAGCAACAACGCCGTAGCCGGTGCAACGATAGCAGTCAGCAGCGGCTTGGCGCGTTGCAATAACTGATTGCGTCCTTCCTGGGTGCGCAAATCCAACTCGGCACTGGCCTCACGCAACAGATAGGCAGACAGGGGCATGGCTTCCTGAATGCGCTGCTCAAAAGCAGCTTTGCCGAATTCGCGGACAAAACTGTCGGGATCATGTTCGACAGGCAAGAACAGGAAACTGATGCGCTTGCCGTCCTGCAAATAGGGCAGCGCGTTCTCCAGCGCCCGCCATGCCGCGCGCTGCCCCGCCTTGTCGCCGTCGAAACAAAACACGATATGTTCGGTGAGACGCAATAATTTCTGTATGTGGTTCGGCGTGGTCGCCGTGCCCAGGGTCGCCACGGCATATTCCACGCCGTGTTGCGCCAGCGCCACCACGTCCATGTAGCCTTCCACCACCAGCACCTGTTGCCCGGCGCGGATGGCTTTTTGCGCCTGAAACAAACCATACAGCTCGCGGCCTTTTTCGAACAGCGGTGTTTCCGGCGAGTTCAGGTATTTCGGCTCGCCCTTGTCCAGTACACGTCCGCCAAAGCCGATAACCTGTCCGCGCACATTGATGATGGGGAACATGATGCGGTCGCGAAACCGGTCATAGCGTTTACCTTCATCGCTGGTGATCACCAGTCCTGTTTCATTCAACGTGGCATCCTGGTAATCGGGGAACGCGGCTGAGAGATTCTGCCAGCCGTCCGGCGCATAGCCGATGCCGAATTTTGCCGCGATCTCGCCGCTCAAGCCGCGCTGCTTGAGGTAGTCAATCGCACGCTGATCAAGTTTGAGTTGCTCGCGGTAATAACGCGTGGCGGTTTGCATCACCTCATACAGATCCGGCGCGACTTTTTGGTACGCCTCACCCGCGGCTGGACGTTCATTTGGAACTTCCAAACCCACGCTGCGCGCCAACTCCTCGATTGCATCGACATAGCCAAGCCCGGCGTGTTCCATGACAAAACCAATTGCTGTGCCATGTGCACCGCAACCGAAGCAATGGTAGAACTGCTTGGTCTGGCTTACCGTGAATGAGGGGGATTTTTCGTTGTGGAACGGGCAGCATGCGACGAAATTCGCACCGGCCTTTTTGAGCGGCACATAGCGCTCGACCACGTCCACAATGTCGAGGCGATTAAGCAGATCCTGAATGAAATTTTTTGGAATCACGCCAGCACCGCCTTTTCATTATGCTCGGCAAAAAACCAAGGAATGGTTGTCTGGGTACTACCCGGGATGGTTACTACAGATTATTTAATCAGTTGCGCTTTAATCAACGCAGAAACCTTGCCCATATCGGCGCGTCCGGCCAACTTGGCTTTGAGCACGCCCATCACTTTGCCCATGTCCTGCTGACCCGCCGCACCAGTCGCGGCAATCGCCTCAGCCACGGCTGCAGCGATTTCGGCTTCGCTGAGTTGTTGCGGCATATAGGCTGCCAGAACACTCATTTCAAACTTTTCGACATCCGCCAAATCCTGGCGGCTTGCCGCTTCATATTGACTGATGGAATCGCGCCGCTGCTTGTTCATCTTTTCGATGATGGCGACCACGTCCGCATCCGACAATTCGATGCGCTCATCCACCTCGCGCTGCTTCATCGCGGCGAGCAACAGACGGATCGCCCCGAGGCGCGCCGTATCCCTGGCGCGCATCGCGGTTTTCATGTCTTCAGTGATTTGCTGCTTAAGACTCATGTTGAAACCAGCCGCTACGCCCGGAACGAGCGAGGCAGGTTAATCAATAGAGCTTAGGAGGAAGAACCTGGCTCATCAGGCGCTTGTAATGGCGCTTCACGGCGGCGGCCAACTTGCGCTTACGCTCTGCGGTAGGCTTCTCGTAAAATTCACGGGCGCGCAAATCGGTCAGCAGACCGGTCTTTTCCACGGAACGCTTGAACCGGCGCATGGCCACTTCAAACGGCTCATTCTCTTTCACACGTACTGTTGTCATGAACAAACTACCTTCTACTAAAAAATTGAGGGCGCGATTCTAGCAAAAGCCCTCTCCGCCCACAACCACAATTTACAGAACCGTGATTCTGGCGAATTTGCGCTTGCCAACCTGCGCCACCACCACCCTGCCCGCCTGGACCACGGCAGCTTTATCGCTGACGCGCTCACCGTCCAGCTTGACCGCGCCCTGCTGGATCATGCGCATCGCCTCGGATGTCCCCTCCACGAGCCCGGCCTGTTTGAGCAGTTGCGGCACGGCAATGCTGCCGCCTGATGCGGAAACTGTGGCTTCAGGCATGTCGTCCGGCAACACCCCTTGCCTGAAGCGGGCCTCGAATTCAATCAACGCGGTTTCGGCGGCCTGCCGGGTGTGGAAGCGCGTCACGATTTCCTGCGCCAGCAACACTTTGATGTCGCGCGGATTGCGTCCGGCTTCCACCTCTACACGCCAACCGGCGATTTCGCTCAGGCTACGGAACGACAGCAATTCCAGATAGCGCCACATTAAAGTATCGGAAATCGACATCAACTTACCGAACATCTCCTGCGGAGTGTCGGTGATGCCGATGTAATTGCCCAGCGACTTGGACATTTTGTTGATGCCGTCCAAGCCTTCCAGCAACGGCATGGTGAGCACACACTGTGCCCGTTGCCCATAATGCTTCTGCAACTCGCGCCCCATCAGCAGGTTGAATTTCTGATCCGTTCCACCCAGCTCGATGTCCGCCTTGAGTGCCACGGAGTCGTAGCCCTGCACCAGCGGATAGATGAATTCATGGATCGCGATAGGCTGGTTGCCCTTGTAGCGTTTGGAAAAATCGTCGCGCTCCAGCATTTGTGCCACAGTGTGCGTGGCTGCCAACTTGATCAAATCAACCGCGCTGAATTTATCCATCCAGGTCGAGTTGAACACGATCTCGGTCTTTTCCGGGTCCAGCACCTTGAACACCTGGTCGCGATAGGACTGGGCATTTTCCAACACCTGTTCACGCGACAAGGGCGGGCGGGTGGTATTTTTACCGCTGGGGTCGCCGATCATTCCGGTGAAATCACCGATCAAGAACAGCGCGTGATGGCCAAGATCCTGCAACTGGCGCATCTTGTTGAGCAACACGGTATGGCCGAGATGCAAATCCGGCGCGGTCGGATCGAAGCCCGCCTTGACACGCATCGGGCGGCCCAAGTCCAGCTTGTGTATCAACTCTTCCTCAAGCAGCAGTTCGTGCGCTCCGCGTTTGATTTGCGCCAGGGCGTCCGAGTGTATCGTTGTTGGGTTTTTCATCTCAGTCATAATTCATTGTCAATTCTTGTACGGAACGGGTAAAACACTACTCGCTTACACTCTTGAACCGTTCATCGGTGACCTGTCGCCTCTCATCGTATTTTTCACGCTTCATCCATCAATCCGGTTTGAGAGGATGACTGTTTCTGTTAAAGTGCGCTTCAATCGAAAAATGCAACACGTTGCTAATAATAAACAAAGCAGCTTTAAGGAGTCCTGAATGTTAACCCAAAACCTGCTCAACCAAGAACGCAAAATGCCAGAAAGCAAAAAAAAGTTGCGCTGGTTCGTCGCGCTATCCACCCTGCCTCTGTTGGGCGTGGTAACTGCTTTCGGCCTGGTGCCACAAAATGATTTTGATTTGACTTCCTCAAGGGTTGCCATCGAGGAGATCGCATTACCCAAAGTCGCCGATCCCGAAACCACTGCCGCCAGCTACTGGCGCAACGAACGAGTACAACGCGGTGATACCGTGGCAGAATTATTGACCCGGTTGAATATTGATGATGCTGCTGCCAGTGACTATTTGCGCAAAACTGCCGATGCCGCATCTTTCCGAAAATTGCCGGTCGGCACCGAAGTGCAAGCCGAAACCACTGCCTCTGGCGGTTTGATCGCGTTGCGCTTTCTCGGCGATAACGGCGCACAGATATTGATTGAAAGACAGGATGGCGTTTTCAAAATCAGGAACCTGCCAGCACAACTGGAAAAACGTTTGTTCGTGCGTACCGGCGAAATCAAGACCAACTTGTACGCCGCCACTGATGATGCAGGCATGCCGGAAGCTGCCGCCAACCAGTTGAATGAGCTTTTCAGCGGCGACATCGACTTCCACCATGACTTACGCAAAGGCGACAAGTTCACCGTGGTGTATGAAATGACTTACAGCAACGGCGCGCTGTTGCATACGGGCCGCATCCAGGCTGCTGAATTCATCAACCAGGGACATACTTACCGTGCTGTGTATTTCCAGAAAGACGAGCAACATGGCGATTACTACACTCCGGAAGGCAAAAGCGTACACAAAGCATTCCTGCGTTCGCCCATCGAGTTTTCGCGGGTGAGCTCCCGTTTCTCCCTCTCTCGCTTTCACCCGATACTGAACAAATGGCGCTCGCATAAGGGTACCGATTTTGCCGCGCCCATGGGTACCAAAGTCAAAGTAACAGCTGACGGGGTGGTTTCTGTGGTCGGCAAACAAGGCGGCTATGGCAACGTCATCATGGTAAACCATCAAGGTCGCTATACCACGGTATATGGCCATTTGTCGCGTTTTGCAAAGGGTCTGCACAATGGCCAACGTGTCGCGCAAGGCGAAGTCATCGGCTACGTCGGCATGACCGGATTGGCTACCGGGCCTCATCTCCATTATGAATTCAGGGTGAACGGCCAGCAAACCGATCCGTTGCGCGTTGCCTTGCCCGATGCAAAACCCATCGACAGTTCATACCTTGCCGCGTTTCAACCCGTGGCAAACGACTTCGTTGCACGCCTGGATCTGATGCGCAACACCAACCTCGCGAAACTCGACTAACTAGTCCGTGCAACAGCCTGAGCTATATATCGGGTTGATGTCGGGTACCAGCCTGGACGGCATCGATGCCGTCCTCGTCGATTTAAGCCAGCCTGAACCGCTACAACTCGCCAAGCATTACCTGCCCTTTGACAATGATCTGAAAAATACCTTGCTGGCTTTGCATCTGCCCAGTCACAACGAACTGCATCAAGCGCAGATCACCGGCAACCAATTAGCGCGTCTATATGCCCAAAGCATTTCTCCGTTGCTAGCGCAAACCGGCATAGAAGCGGCACGAGTCAGCGCCATCGGCTGCCATGGCCAAACCATCCGACACTGTCCCGAACACGGCTATACCCTGCAAATCGGCAATGCCGCACTGCTTGCCGAATTGACCGGAATCACGGTGGTCAGCGACTTCCGCAGCCGCGACATCGCTGCGGGTGGCCAGGGTGCGCCGCTTGTCCCTGCGTTTCACGATCATGTGCTGCGCCATCCAAATATCCACCGTATCATCCTCAACATCGGCGGAATCAGCAACCTCACCAACCTGCCGCTCAATGCCGCAACTTCCGGTTTCGACTGCGGTCCGGGCAACCTGCTGATGGACGCCTGGTGCGCAAAACATACCGGCAAACCTTACGATGACAACGGCGCGTGGGCTGCCTCCGGCCAGATATTGCCCGAACTGCTGGAACGAATGCTCAAGGAGCCGTTCTTTTTTCTCCCCCCACCCAAGAGTAGCGGACGCGATCTATTCAATATGACTTGGTTGCAGAACAAACTACAAGGCAATGAAACTGCAGCGGACGTGCAGGCCACCCTGCTGGAATTGACTTGCCGAACCATCGCGCAAGCTATTCGACAACATTGTGTCGGCGCAAAAGAAATATATCTTTGTGGCGGCGGGGCACACAACAAAACCCTGCGTAACCGACTCTCCGCGATGCTGACTGATTGCAGCATGCATACGACAAACACGCTTGGCATCGACGGCGACTACATGGAAGCCATCGCATTCGCCTGGATGGCGCAACAGACCCTGCACGGCAAACCCGCCAACCTGCCGCGGGTCACCGGCGCAAAACATCCCTGCATACTAGGCGCGATTTATCGCAATCTGTGACGTACTGATTTCCAACCTTTCATTGCAAGTCACTTTTTCTTAAGGAGGAAACATCATGTCCGAGCTCAATGATCCAAGAGTATTCTTTGCGGCAGAGCGAACCTTGCTCGCGTGGAACCGGACCAGCCTGACACTGATGGCTTTCGGATTCGTCATAGAACGGTTTGGACTGTTCCTGCATTTGCTGGCGCCAAATCCAGGAATGCCTGTTGAGAGAGGAATTTCATTCTGGGTCGGCATCGCCTTTATTCTGTTGGGCGCATATTCTGCTGTGGCGGCAACCGTGCAGTACCGAATTGTGCTCAAAACCCTAAAGCCCATCGAGATCCCTGATGGCTA
>JADGRM010000078.1 GCA_017880945.1 Gallionella sp.
GGACGAAAACGCAGCAGGCATGCGGTGCGGATCGCTTCTCGCGGCGCCATGCCCTCGTTGCGTTGGGCGTTGAGCGCAAAGTCGATCATCATGATGGCGTTTTTCTTGACGATGCCGATCAGCATCAGGATGCCGATCATGGCGATGATCGAGAGATCTATGTTGAACAACCACAACATCGCCAGTGCGCCGACTGCAGCCGAAGGCAGGCCTGAAAGAATGGTGATCGGGTGAATGTAACTTTCGTACAACACGCCAAGCAGCACATAGATCACCAGCAGTGCTACAGCGACCAGTACCAACTGGCTCGACTGCGATGACTGGAATGCCGCAGCGTCGCCACCGTAACTTGTGAGAATGCTGACCGGCATATTGAGCTCGCGTTTGAATTGCTCGATTCGCTTGGAGGCATCGCCCAGTGCCGCACCGGGCGCGAGATTGAATGAGATCGTCAGCGCGTTGAGCTGTCCTGTGTGATTGATTGAGAGAGGCCCCACTGCGCGCTCGACTGTCGCAACGCCAGATAACGGAACCAGAGTGCCATTCTTGGATCGCATATAAATCTTGCCGAAAGCGCTTTCGTCGGCACGGTCTTCGGCGGGTACCTGCATAATGACCTGGTAACTGTCGCTGGAAGTGTAGATTGTCGAAACCTGGCGCTCACCGAAAGCACTATAGAGTGCGGAACGGATATCCGCGATCTGCACACCCAGCAGGTTGGCCTTGTCACGATTGATATTGAGGTGCGCCTCCAGGCCCTTCATTTGCGAGTCGCTGGTGACATCGCGAAAGATTGGTTCTTCGCGCATACGCGCCATCAGGCCATCGGCCGCTTGGCGCAGGTCCTGGGCGCGCACGCTGCGCATGACGTACTGATACCGACTCTTGCTGATGCGGCCACCGAGCCTGAGGTTCTGGATGGGATTCATGAAAACGTTGACACCGGGAATGGCACGCACGTCGCGACGCATGACTTCGAGCACCTTGTCGATGGGCGGACGCTCGCTGCGCGGTTTGAGGCTCATGAACAGGCGTCCACTGTTGCTGTCGTTAGCGAAGACAATGAGCGTATCAACGGCTGGATTGGCGCGAATCACATCGCCGGTGCGCTGCAACAGGTCAGTTATGGCGGGAAAAGAAATGTCCTCGACCGCCTCCACCGTAATAATTGCCTGACCGATATCCTCATTGGGAAAGAAACCTTTGGGTAAGGCCATGAATAGCACGACGGTGGCGACCAAGGTGCCGATCGCAATACCAAGCACGATGCGATTATGGTGCAATGCCCAGTCGAGCGCGCGTTCATAGGACGCCAGCACTTTGGTGAAGCCACGCTCGAACCATGCTGTCCATTTCAGCCCATGCCCTGCGGTTTCATGCCGAGCCGTTTCGGATTCTTGCTGGACCAGGTAACGGCTGGCCAGCATCGGGATCAGAGTGAGCGACACCACGGCCGATACCATCACGGCGATTCCTACCACACCGGCGAACTCATGGAACAGCAGCCCGATCACACCGGGCATGAAGAAAATTGGGATAAATACCGCGACCAGCGAGAGGGAAATCGAAATGATGGTAAAGCTCATTTCCTTCGATCCCTGCAATGCGGCCTGCAGCGGCGGCATGCCTTGCTCGACGTGGCGCACGATGTTTTCGAGCATCACGATAGCGTCGTCCACCACCAGTCCGACCGCAAGGGTAATCGCGAGCAATGAAATATTGTCCAAGCTATAACCGATGGCACGCATCAATGCTATCGTTCCCAACAGCGAGATCGGCAGCGACAGTGCCGGAATGAGTGTGGCGGTGGGCTTGCGCAGGAACAGAAAAATCACCAGCACGACGAGGACGATGGTGATTGTTAGGGTGACCTGCACGTCGTGGATCGAATTGCGAATCGACACCGAACGGTCATTGCGCAGCTTGAGTTGAACCGACGACGGCATCTGTGCAATGAGTCCGGGCATTGCCGCCTTGATCGCATCCACCGTTGATACAGTATTGGCGCCAGGCTGGCGCTGCACCGAAAGTGTGATGGCGCGTTCGCCGTTGGCCCAGCTTGCCGTCTTCACCGATTCCACGCTGTCCTCGACCACCGCAACCTCGGAGAGCCGCACCGGACTGCCGCTCGGGGCGGTGGCCACGATCAGATTGGCAAATGCGGCGGCATTGTTCAGCTGCCGGTTGGCCTGGATGATGAGTGTCTGGCGCGGTCCGTCCAGTGTACCGACGGGCGAGTTGTCGTTAGCACTGTGCAGTGCAGCGGCAATGTCATCAACTGTCAGATTGCGTGTTGCGAGCGCTTCCGGATTCACGCGCACACGCACGGCATATTTCTTCTGCCCGTTGATGTTTACCTGCGCCACGCCGGGAAGCGTGGAAAGCGTCGGCGAAATGAGGTTGCTTGCGAAGCTGTTCAAATCCGAGAGCGACATCGATGGCGATGTCAGGGAGAGGAAAATAATCGGCGCATCGGCCGGGTTGACCTTTTGATAGGATGGTGGCGTGGTCATCTCAATAGGTAGTGAGCGTTGTGCGCGCAGCAACGCTGCCTGCACATCTATAGCGGCGCTGTCGATATTGCGGTCCTGATCGAATTCCAGCGTGATCGAGGTGTTGCCCAGCGTGCTCGTCGAGCTGATCACGGATAGGCTGGAGATGATGGAGAACTGCCGCTCGAGTTGCGTCGCGACCGAAGAGGCCATGGTCTCGGGACTGGCACCGGGAAGCGTTGCTGTAACCGAGATGGTGGGAGTATCGTAGCTCGGCAATGCTGCATTGGGGATGTCACCGTAAGCGATGATGCCGGCCAATACAGCGGAAGCCGACAGCAGCACCGCCATGACGGGGCGACGGATACACAGCTCAGAGAGGTTCATAGCTTACCCGTGCTATCAGGTTGTACGGTGGCTTTGTCGGTCGTGCCTGTTGTACTCGGGGCAGAGCCTGCCGGCTTGACAGTTTTTTTGCCCATTGCGCTGCCACCGGCTTCGACTACGACGCTATCCGGCCTGAGATTCTGCGCACCCTCCACGACGACACGCGCGCCCAACGCGATGCCCTCGACCACAGCGATGCCGTTTTGAATCAAGCGCACATTGATAGGCAGTGATGCCACCTTGTTATCTTCCCCGATCACGTATAGGAATCGATTTTCCGGCCCGGTCTGCACTGCCTGCGCAGGAACTGTCAGGGCACCAGCCAGTGTGCGCGGTGCAAGCTCCACGGTAACAAACATACCGGGCCAGAGGCGATGGTCAGCGTTGGGAAATTCTGCCTTGAGCCGAATGGTTCCGCTTGCCGTATCCACCGTGTTGTCGATGAATACCAGACGGCCTTTCAGGTCTGTTTGGTTGGCCAGATCCTGTTTTGCGCTGACGGGCACTTCGCCTTTGGCAAATGCTTGCTGCAAGCCCGCAAGTTCCCGTTCGGGCAACGTGAAGCTGACGTTGATCGGATCAAGCTGTGTGATGCTCACCAGCACGGCGCCAATCGCGGTCGAAGTGCCCGGTTGCACCAGACTTCCCGGATATACCGCAATGGTACCCGTGCGCCCGGCAATCGGGGCGTTGATCTGGTCGAAACTGCGCGCCACACGGCTTGCCTCCACGGAAGCCAGGTCAATCGCAAGCTGGCCGCGCAAACCATCCACCAGGTTCTGTGCTGTATCAAATTCGGACTGCGATACATACTCCAGTTTTAATAACCCCCGTTCCCGTTCAAGGCTGCGCTTCGCGTTCATCAGATCGGCGCGGTCCTTGACCACCTGCGCCTCTGCTTTGCTGAGATTGGCATCCTCGGTGCGGGCATCAAGGGTGAACAACCGGTCGCCCTTGTGTACGAACTGCCCTTCTTTGATATGCACAACTTTGACCGTGGCACTGATCTGCGGCCGCACATCCACAGTTTGCAGAGCTGATACCGTGCCGTTTGCTGTGAGCCTGACCGATACATCAGCCTGTGTAACCGGGGCACTCACCACTTGAAATGCGCCCGTTCCCTTGGCGTTTCCGGGGGTGCTCCGGACGTGCCAGATCCAAATGCCGGCAGCCAGTGCGATAAGTGAAATGGCGGCCATGGAAACCCACATGCGCCGCTTGGCGCGTGGCGAAGGTTTTTCGTGAGATACAGCTTCCATTTAACAGGTGCTCCAAAAAGTTCCATTTATCAACAACAGGGAGGTGGGGTGAAATCCTCCTTATTGATAGCGCAACGCCTCTATCGGATCGAGCTGTGCGGCTTTGTGTGCGGGATAATAGCCGAAGAAAATCCCCACCGCTGCCGCGACGCTGAATGCCACGAAGACCGAACTGCCCGAGATGATAACCATCGTGCCGGTCAGCGCGTTGGTTAGCAGTGCGCCGCCGATTCCCAATAGCAGACCGATGAAGCAGCCGATCACCGAGATGATGATGGCTTCCAGCAGGAATTGCAGCAGGATGTCCCTTTCACGCGCGCCGATCGCCATGCGGATGCCGATCTCGCGTGTCCGTTCGGTGACTGAGACCAGCATGATGTTCATGATGCCGATGCCGCCGACCAATAGCGATACAGAGGCAATTGCGCCGAGCAGTAGCGACATGACCCGCGTGCTTTCTGCGGCGGAATCCGCCGCAGCGGTGAGGTTGCGCAGGAAGAAATCGTTATCCATGCCTTCGCGTATCCGGTGCCGCTGACGCAACAGATCGGTCATGGATTTTTCTACTGCAGGCATGATTTCCTGGGTGGTGGTCTGTACCATCATCATTCGTACCGAACCCGGAAACTGGGAACCGAATACCTGGCGTTGCGCTGTAGTGAGCGGGATGAGGATGGTGTCGTCCTGGTCGCGCCCATCCATTCCCTGGCCTTTGATTGCCAACGTCCCGAGAACGACGAATGGGCTTTGCCGGATGCGGAAGGTCTTGCCAACAGGATCTTCGTCACCGAATAAATTGTCCGCAGCAGTTTTTCCGATCAGTGCGACTCGAGTGCCTGAACGTACATCCGAATCTGTGAATGCATCACCGGAGGCTATAGGCCAGGACCGCGCTTCAAGATAGGCTGGTGTTGTGCCGAGGACGGAAGTATTCCAGTTGTTCGGTCCGTACACGATTTGCGCACTGCCGGGATGGATCGGCGCGACGGCTTGTACGCCGGGCAGTTCTGCGATGGCATCCGCATCGCCGACATTTAACGTATATCCGCCGCCGCCGCCGGAACGAACACCACCTGTCGAAGTGCTCCCTGAAAGCAGGATGAACAGGTTGCTGCCCATCGCAGCGATGGTTTGTTTGATTGCATATTGTGCGCCTTGTCCGATTGACATCATCAGCACCACCGCACCGACACCGATCACCATGCCAAGCATGGTGAGCAGCGTGCGCAGTCGGTTCGCGCCCATCGCACGCCAAGCTTCGCCGAGCATCGCGATTATCATGCCGTCACCTCATTAGTGAGTAATATGACTCCTAATTCAGCAGATTCGGTGTCGGGCGCCATTACCCGAACTTGTGCTGTGCGTACCGTGTTCATGCAGCCTCCTGATGTTGCGTGGCTTGGTCGCTGACGATACGCCCATCAAAGAACCGCACTTGGCGTTTGGCATGGCGTGCGATGTCATCTTCGTGTGTGACCAGCACGATAGTGATGCCTTCGCTGTTCATCTCCTCAAACAAGGTCATGATCTCTTCGCTGGTATGGCTGTCCAGGTTCCCGGTGGGTTCGTCCGCAAGGATCAGGTGAGGGTGGTTGACAAGGGCACGCGCTATCGCCACGCGTTGTTGCTGGCCGCCGGAAATCTGGTTAGGCAGGGAAGCCGCTTTATCTGCCAGCCCGACCTTGGCGAGCATTTCTTGCGCGCGTTGCTGACGTTCCCCATGTTGCAAACCGCAATAGATCAGTGGCAGCGCAACATTGTCGAGCAGCGACATGCGCTGCAACAAGTTGTAACCCTGGAACACGAAGCCGATGGTGCGATTGCGCAACAATGCCAGTTCGTCCTTGCCCAACTCCGCGACGCTGCGCCCATCGAGAAAATAGTGGCCGGCACTGGGCTTGTCGAGACAACCGAGGATATTCATGAAGGTGGATTTCCCCGAACCGGATGGGCCCATGATCGCGACAAACTCGCCGGTGATGATGCTGAGGTTCACCTCTTTGAGCGCGGGGAATAATCCGGCCGAAGTCTGGTAGGATTTGTTCAAGCCTTCAATACGGATGACGGTGTCGCTCATCAGAACATTCTCATCGGGGGCCTGCTGCTGGAGCTTTTGGATTGATCCGCAGCCTGTGCTTCGCCAATCACGACTTGGTCACCCGCCTTGAGTTCGCCGCCGACGATCTCGGTATTGCGGTTGTCGGTGATGCCGAGCGACACGCTGACCGGTCTAAGCGAGCCTTGCTCCAGCACATAGACCTTGCCGGAAAATGCGTCACGTTTGGGTTTGGCACCAGACGGTGATTCTCCGGTAGGGCTGCCGCCGCCCTTCTGCGAGCCAGTGCCTTGATTGGTGACAGGTTTTAGTACTTCGGCATTGGCCGGTTTGAAACGCAGCGCGGCATTGGGAACCAGCAACACATCCTTGCGTTCAGCCACCGCGATGTTCACATAAGCGGTCATGCCGGGTAACAGGATTTGCTCGGGATTGTCGACATTGATCACCACGTCGTAGGTAACTACGTTTGATACAGTAGTGGGATTAAGCCGTATCTGTTTAACGTTGCCTCGAAAACGGCGTTCTGCAAACGCATCGACAGTAAAGCGCACGGTCTGTCCTACGAGTATGCTGCCAATGTCCGCCTCGGCAAAATTTGAATCAATCTGCATCTTGGACAGATCCTGCGCGATCTTGAACAGCGTCGGGGTCTGCAAACTGGCGGCAACGGTTTGGCCGACATCCACCGAGCGGTCGACCACCACACCAGACACAGGCGAACGGATCACCGAGTAGGCGAGGTTGGCGCGATCTTTTTCCAATTGCGCGCGAGCCGATAGCAATTGTGCTTCAGCGGATTTTTTAGCTTGTATTGCGGTATCCAAATCCTGTTGGGCGACATATTCCAGCGCAAACAAATTGCGTGTGCGTTTTTCGTTTGCAGTCGCAAGATCCAGCGATGCTTTGGCATTTTGTACATTGGCTGCACTCTGCTTCAGTTGTGCCGCGAGCAGGGCATCATCGAGTTCCAGCAGAATCTGACCTTTCTGAACCTTGCTGTTGAAGTCCACATAAAGTTTCTTTACCGTGCCGGAAACCTGCGTACCGACACTCACCAGTGTCACCGGATTGATCGTACCGTTGGCCGAGACGGTCTGGCTGATGCCGCCTTTTTCCACTGCCTGTGCACGATATTGCAGCGGCGCCGCCTCATATTGTTGCCAATAAATGGCGATGCCGGCGCCGATGACCGCAACAGAAAGAATGATCATGGCAAGCGGAGATCGGAATAGTTTTTTCATGGCTGGTTTGTTTGTGGTGGATTTTCGCCGGGCTGCTGATCGCCGGTAACCGGCTTTTGACTGCTGACATCCGACAAGGTTTGCAGCAAGCCGGCATCCAGACTACCCATTGCCTGGGCTAGCGTGGCGCGGCTGACATTCCAGTTGAAGGTTGATTGAATACGTTGCTGACGCGCGCTGGCCAAAGCGCTTTGCGCATTCAGCACATCCAGAATGCTGCCCACGCCGGCCTTGTAGCGGCCCAGCGCGACGCGTCCTGATTGTTCCGCGCTGCTTAGCAAATCGGCGCTGGAGCGCAGCGATTGCGTCGCAGTGGTGAGGTTCTGATAAGCTGTCCAGACATCCAGCGCCACCTGTAAACGCAATTGCTCCAGTTGACCGTTTCTGACATCCATTTGCGCTTCTGCAGCGCGCACGCGATAGGTCGTTGCGTAGCCGGAAAAAATAGGCACGCTCAGGTTGATTCCGACCAGCGAGCCGTGCGAGTTGATACCTGAGGTATTGTATCGATCTGCTGAAGCGGTCAGGGAGATGGAGGGCCTGCCCGCTGCACGTGCCGCATCGGCGCTGGCTTGTGCAGCTTTTACTTGCGCGGCGGAGGCCTGTAAATCCGGACGACGCTGACGCGCCTCTTCGATCAGCGCGTTGATATCGCCCTCAAAATCATTGGGCATCGCCGTTGTATTGGCCGTTGTCAACAAGACATGCCGGTTGGCATCCAGACCGAGCATGTTTGCCAGCGCGCCTTGAGCATTCTTAAGGTTGCCATCGGCGGTGATGCGATTCAGCGTGGCTTGCGAATAAGCGGTCTGAGCTTGCAGCTTGTCGGCAGGCGTTGCGGTCCCGGCGTTATAACGAGCCTCAGCGGCGGCAAAACTTTCCTTGGCGGCTCGTTCCGATTCTATTGCCGCATCAAGCGCGGCAAGTGTTGCCTGAGATTGATAAAAGGCCTGAACCGCGGCAAGGAATATCGTCTGCACCGTGCTGTCTTGCGTCGCACTCGCAGCAGCGAGCAACTGGCGTGCATTTTCCAGGTTGGCGCTTCGCAAGCCGAAGTCATACAGCAGATATGAAAGCGTAACGCCAATACTGCGCTGATTCACGCCAGGAGTGTTCACGCCATAAGTGGTCCCTGATATGCGATTGTCGGAAGCACTCAGACTGACACTGGGCAAATAACCCGCCTTGCTTACGCCGACTTGCGCTGCCTGAACCCGCGAAGTCGCCCACACCACACGGGTTTGTGGGTTATTGCATAACGCGAGATTGACCACTTCCAGCAGGTTAAGCGCGTGATCGAGTGATTGCGCTTCGCACGGGTCGCCAACCGTATCGTCCAAGCGCAATGCGGGTTTGAGCGGCAACATCGCATCCGTACCGAATGGGTCGGACGTTTCACTGGCAAGCACGAAGCTGCTCCAGAGACAAAGCAGGATGAAAATAGCCAGCCACTTGGCTGCCGTTAACCAGCGACTTGCAACTTGTTGCTTGGTCGATTGGCTATGCAAATCCTTTTGGTTGGCTAATCGTTTCACCATAACCAGCGACTTGGTTGGCATCTTATGACAATCTAGTCGAATGGCTAGTAGTTCTATCAATCGTTCTTCC
>JADGRM010000079.1 GCA_017880945.1 Gallionella sp.
GTCCTGACTGTCGTTGAGCGTGAGTTCGAGATTGGGAAAGGCTTGTGCGTAGGATGCGCGGTTGCGCAGCAGGGCATTCAGGGTGATCTGGTTTTCGTTGGTTGGATCGGCTTCCAGTGCTGATGATTCAATGCTTATCAGGTCAGGATGTTGCGGCAGCGGCACGCTGCATTTCAGTATCCGGCAATAGCCGATAAGTGCCGGTTTCAAGTCGGGCAACCGAGCGGCAATGTCGACACGGAAGAAATAGGCGGTTTGTGCGAGCAACACTATCAGCAACAACAATGCGGCCATAGCCCATGGCCAGGTACGATATTTGGGTTGGAATTCGCTTTTGTCGTCAATATCTTGCACGATGGCGACTTGTTCTGCCAGCGTCATGGGTTGCAGAACAACCATGTCGGAATATGCCGATGTAATGGATTCGTCCAGTATCGGCAATTCAAGCTGCAGATCCAGTTGATCAGGGGCAAAATTGGGGCGTGTATCAAAGGCTTCCATACAATGCCCGCAGCGCACCATGCCGTGATGCGCCTCCAACTGCGCCTTGGTGATTTTGAAGTGAGTGCCGCAGTGTGGGCAGACTGTCGTTCCGTGCATCTTAACGCTTGCGCCCTGACAGGCACGACCAGCCGTCCTCGAAAATCGGGGCATTCAAATCGAACCATTGTTGATAGATGTTCATCATGTCTTGCGCCTGTTCTTCAAGTATGCCGGACAACACGATTTGTCCGCCTTGCCGTGTCGATTTAGCCAACAATGGTGCAAGCATACGCAACGGGTTGGTCAGGATGTTCGCGACGACCAGATCATAACTGGATTGTGGCGCATCGTCGGGCAAATAAAACTGCACGTCCTTGACCTGATTGGCGATAGCGTTGTCGCGGCTGGCAATAACGGCCTGCAAGTCTACATCAACGCCGACAGCATGGGCAGCCCCCAGCTTGAGCGCGGCAATGGCGAGGATGCCGGAGCCGCAGCCATAATCCAATACGTTTTCGCCACCGCGCAAATTGCTGTCCAGCCAGCGCAAACACAAGCGCGTGGTAGGGTGGCTACCGGTGCCGAATGCCAGGCCGGGGTCGAGCACGATGTTGATGGCGTTCGGGTCGCTGGGCGTGTGCCAGGTCGGAACGATCCATAACCGCGGCGAGATCGGGATAGGCTCGAATTGGGATTGAGTGAGACGCACCCAGTCGTTGTCGGCCAGTGTCTCGATGCGATGTTCAGGGAGTTGTTTGAGGCCGATGTTGGCGGTTGCGTTGCGCAGAATGGCGCTGACATCTTTGTCGCTGTCGAACAGTGCGCTGACGCGGTTGTGTTGCCACACACCGGGTGGCGGTTCGCCGGGCTCGCCGAAGATAGCCTGTTCATCGGGTGTGTCGGCATCGGCATCCAGCAAGTCCACCGACAACGCGCCGAGTTCGAGCAACGCTTCGCTCAGGGCTTCGGCGTGCTCGGCATCGCTATCAACGACCAGGTTTAGCCACGGCATTATTTAACTTTGGTACGCTCGGCCAAACGCTCTTCCAGATAATGAATGTTGGTGCCGCCGCGTATGAAGGCTGCGTCTTGCAGCAATTCGCGATGCAGTGCGATGTTGGTCTCGATGCCTTCCACGGCCATTTCAGAAAGAGCGGTGCGCATTCGCGCCATGGCTTGTTCGCGTGTGTCGCCGTAGGCAATGATTTTGCCTATCATCGAGTCGTAGTACGGGGGCACGAAATAGTTGGCGTACACATGTGAATCCACGCGGATGCCGGGACCGCCGGGCGGGTGCCAGGTGGTGATGCGTCCTGGAGAAGGTGTGAATTTGTAAGGATGCTCGGCATTGATACGGCATTCGATGGCGTGCCCCCTGAACTCGATGTCGCGCTGTTTGAATGGCAGCTTTTCCCCGGCGGCGATGCGAATTTGTTGCTGTACGATGTCGATGCCGGTAATCATTTCCGTCACCGGATGTTCCACCTGAACACGGGTGTTCATTTCGATGAAAAAAAACTCGCCATTTTCATATAAGAACTCGAATGTACCTGCGCCGCGATAGCCGATCTTGCGGCAGGCCTCGGCACAACGCTCGCCGACCTTATTGCGCATCTTTGCATCGAGCAAGGGTGCCGGGGCTTCTTCGAGAATCTTTTGGTGGCGGCGCTGCATCGAGCAATCACGTTCGCCCAAATACACCGCGTTGCCATGTTGGTCGGCGAGCACCTGGATCTCGATATGGCGCGGGTTCTCCAAAAACTTTTCCATGTAGACCATGGGGTTGTTGAAGGCAGCCTGCGCTTCAGAACGCGTCATGGTCACCGCATTCAGCAGAGCCGCTTCGGTATGTACCACGCGCATGCCGCGCCCGCCGCCGCCGCCGGAAGCTTTGATAATGACCGGGTAGCCGATGCTGCGCGCGATCTTGATGATCTCTGCGGGGCTGTCCGGTAACGCGCCTTCAACACCCGGCACGCAGGGCACGCCGGCTTTCTTCATCGCGATCTTGGCACTTACCTTGTCGCCCATCAACCGAATGGTTTCGGCGCGCGGGCCGATGAATACGAAACCGCACTTTTCGACGCGCTCGGAAAAATCCGCGTTCTCCGACAGGAACCCATAACCGGGATGGATGGCCTGCGCATCGGTTACTTCTGCCGCGCTAATGATGGCGGGGATGTTCAGATAGCTTTGAATAGAAGAAGCCGGGCCGATACAAACCGATTCATCGGCCAGTTTCACATACTTGGCATCCGCATCCGCTTCGGAATGCACGACGACGGTTTTAATCCCCAACTCGCGGCAGGCGCGCTGGATGCGCAACGCTATTTCACCGCGATTTGCGATCAGAATTTTCTCAAACATGTGATGTCTCCGCAGTGAAATAGCGTTTGTGGCTTTCAGCCACGGGGCGATTTGGCTGCGCCGCTGCGCTGCCTTTCGGCAGCTGGTCACCGCGATTGGCTATCAGGATTTTTTCAAACATGGTGTTGGGTACCCCTATCAATTCATTTTGCGAACACCCGCTATGCGGATTGGCTGCTTAAATCACTTCGGGCGAATCCACCCGTAAATGATTAGCTGGTGTGTTCTCATCTGCTGCACATGCACCTTCAGCTCGCGCGCTTTTCGTCTATTCGGTCTGCATGTCGTATCGCTCGCTTTGTTGATTCTTGCGCATCATCCCGCAAAAGCGACTAGTGGAAGGATCATGCCGATTGTTTTCGTGGCTAGTGAGCGTCTAACTGATGACAAACAGTGGTTGACCAAATTCGACGGGTTGCCCGTTCTCAACCAGGATTGCTGTGATAACGCCAGCTTTATCCGACTCGATTTCGTTGAGCAGCTTCATCGCCTCGATGATGCACAAAGTATCTCCGCTATTTACGGATTGACCAACATCCACAAATGCTTTGGAACCCGGTGAGGCAGAGCGGTAAAACGTGCCTACCATAGGTGACTTGACCACATGGCCCTCCGCTACCGGCGGTTTGCTTGGCTCGGCTGCAACTGCCACGGCAGCAACCGGGATAGCCATTGCTTGTTGAGGAGCTGCTGCATATACCTGTTGTGCTGAAGCCGCGGTGCGGGTGATGCGTACCCGTTCTTCGCCCTCGCTGATTTCCAGTTCGGCAATGCCGGAGCTTTCGACCAACTCAATCAATGTCTTGAGTTTGCGTAAATCCATGGTGATCTCCTTAATCTTGGTTTTTATGGTTCAGTGCGAATTGCACCGCGAATTCATAGCCTGCTGCGCCCAAGCCGCTGATCACACCAATGGCGAGATCGGAAAAAAACGATTCCTTGCGGAACGCCTCGCGCGCGAATACATTAGAAAGATGTACTTCAATGAACGGGATGGCTACCGCCGCCAGTGCATCGCGCAATGCCACGCTGGTGTGGGTGAATGCTGCCGGATTGATAATGATGAACTGAGTACCATCGGCGCGCGCTTGCTGTACGCGTCCCACCAGTTCAAACTCGGCATTGCTCTGGAAGCAATGCAAGTTTGCGCCGCTTTTGCCAGCTAATGTCATTAAATGATTGTTAATTTCGTCCAACGTGACACGGCCATACACCTCCGGCTCGCGACTGCCGAGCATATTCAGGTTGGGTCCATGCAACACAAGGATGTTTTTCATGTGTGCAGATTACCGTAAATTAGGGCGATTTGTCCAATTTTTTGACGAAGATAGACAAAATATATTAAAGCCCAACACCTTGCAACGTTTTTAAAAACTGCTTGGAATCCTGATAACCGGTCACGCGGAAATCGCCCATTTCTTTGCCGCCTGCATCGAAGAATAGAATGCCGGGTGGGCCGAACAGGTTATAGCGTTTCAGCATGGCTTTATCGGCTTCGCTGTTTGCCGTGACATCAGCTTGCAGCAGCAATACCGGTTTGAGTTTGGCTACTACCGCGGTATCGGCAAAGGTGAAGCGTTCCATTTCCTTGCAGGAGATGCACCAGTCGGCGTAGAAATCAAGCATCACGGTCTGCCCGCGTGCCTGGATGATACGCTGGTCGAGTTCCGCAAGGTCTTTGACACTTGAAAATTTCAGCATGGCGGGCGTTTGTGTTTCAGTGCGACCGATGTTGCCGAGCGGGCGGAGGATGTCGCGGGAACCGGACAGGGCTCCGACCAAATAAGCCGCGCCCAGCAACAAGGCAAACAGGCCGATTCCTTTGAGAAGTTTGTTCCAGCCATTGGCATTATGTGGCAGCGCATCCAGTGCGCGCAGGTAAATCGCCGAGAAGATCAGCAGCGCCGCCCATAGCAGCATCTCAACGCTGACGGATAGCAAAGGTTGGATGATCCAGATCGCCAGCGCCAGCAACATCACGCCAAAGAATTGTTTGACCGCTTCCATCCACGCGCCTGCCTTGGGCAGCAGCACGCCAGCAGAAGTACCGATCAGCAGTAGGGGCGCGCCCATGCCTAGCGCCATCGCAAACAAAGCGACACCGCCCAGCACGGCATCGTGCGTCTGGCCGATATAGAGCAACGCACCGGCTAAAGGCGCAGCCACGCACGGGCCCATGATGATTGCGGACAGCGCGCCCATCATGAACACGCCGCCCAGATGACCTCCGTGCAAGCGGTTGCTGGTGGTGGACAGCTTGCTTTGCAGCGCGGTAGGCAGTTGCAACTCATAAAATCCAAACATGGACAGCGACAGCAGCACGAACACGGCAGCGAAGCTGCCGAGCACCCAGGGTGTTTGCAGCGCGTTTGAGATCAGGTTGCCAGAATATCCAGCCGCCACACCAGCCGCCGCATAGGTTATTGCCATACCCAGCACATAGGCCAGCGACAGGATGAAGGCGTGCATATGGGTGATCTTGTGGCCACGCCCGACGATGATGCCGGACAGGATCGGAATCATCGGGAATACGCACGGGGTCAACGCCAGCAGTAACCCCGCACCGAAAAAGAAGGAGACAATCAGCCAGAAACCACCATTCTTGAAAAGTTGGGCGATTTGCGAACTTTCGGATACGGGGGTTTGCGATGAAGGCAGCGGGGTTACAGTAATGACGGGTGGTGCAAGCTGGCCGGTCGTCGCATCCGGCAGGTTGATGTGCAAAGTCTTGGTGATGGGCGGGTAGCATAGCCCCTCCTCGCTGCAACCCTGGTAGACGGCGTTCAGCGTTATGTCTGTTGCCGGACCAGACGGGCGATCCAGCATGATCAAGGCTTGAAACGAACGATGGAAGACTTCGGTGTCGCCGAAGTTGGGGTCATGCTTTATTTCGCCTTTGGGCAAATTCACTGCCGTGACTTTGACCGCGTTGTCCTGGGTGGCAAAGGTAATTTTGTCACGATACAGATAGTAGCTGGGCGTCACGTTGAAGCTGGCCTGCAAAGTATGTGCATCGCGCACCGCGATCTCCAGGCCGAAAGCCTTGTCCGGCGGCAGGAAGCCGGGTTGTTTGTTGCCGCCCAGGCCGGGGAGACGATCCAGAAAACTTTCCGCATTTGAGACGGGCGAGGTAACACACAGCAGCAACAGCAAGATAAATCGCATAACTATTCCTTGAGGGTAACGGTTTCACTGCTTACCCAATCCAGATAAGCGGGTAAGCCTGCTATCAGAGGGACAGCGATGATTTCGGGAAGTTCGTAAGGGTGCGCTTCGCGGATCAATTTTTCAAGCAGCGGGTAAGCGGCATGTGTGGTTTTGATCAGCAGCGGCACTTCGATGACGGTTTCGATACCGCCCTGCCAGCGATAAGTAGAATTGCATGAAGCAAGCTGGTTCACGCACGCGGCTGCACGCGCTTCGACAAGTTGGCGCGCAAGTTTTTCCGCAGATTGAGCATCCGGCAAATTGGTAATCACCAACAAAAAATCGTTCATGGCTTGGCGAAGCGCAATCCAAGTTGCAACAATTCATCCCAAACATCACCCTGCCGCAGACCTTTGATGGTCTTGTCCAGTCTTGCGGCTTGCTGGATGGCGCGCTCGATGTGCGAGAATTTCAGTCGGCGTGCCGCAGCTTCAATCAATCCCTGACGCGACCCCCATACTCGGGCATCGCGCAGGGCATTGCCGATATTGCCACCGTGCTGGGTGGCTTGCAGCACCCTGCCCAGTGTGCGGATTTCTTCGCTGATCGCCCAAAGCACCAGCACGGTGGCGGTTCCTTCGGCGCGCAGACCGTCAAGGATGCGGGTATAGCGTGCCGCGTTGCCGTTCAGCATCGCTTCTGAAAGTTTGAAAATATCATATCGCGCCACGTCCATCACCGCGTCTTTGACTTGATCGAAAGATAGCATCCCTATCGGGAACAGCAAAGCGAGTTTTTGGATTTCCTGAAATGCAGCGAGAAGATTTCCCTCGCTACGATCGGCGAGGAATTCCAAGGTGGTGTTATCCGCCGTTTGTTCCTGCCGTTTCAGGCGCCCTGCAATCCAGTGTGGCAACGCGCTGCGTGGAATGTCGTCGGCAGAAATCATCACGCCGTGTTGTTGCAGGGCGCCAAACCATTTGCTGTTCTGCGCAGTCTTGTCCAGTTTGGGCAAGGAAATCAGCGTCAACACGTCCGGGCTCATGCCGGCGCAGTAGTCCTGCAACGCCTGCCCTCCTTCCATGCCGGGCTTGCCGGACGGAATGCGCAGGTCTATCACCTTGCGTGTGGCGAACAGGGACAGGCTCTGCACGCTGTTGTGCAACTCGCCCCACTTGAAATACTGTTCGGCGATAAATGTTTCGCGTTCGGTATAGCCGGCAGCACGCGCTGCCGCACGGATACTGTCGGCCGCTTCGATCGCCAGCAACAGCGCGTCGCCGTATACCACATACAACGGCTTCAAACCGGAGGTGAGATGGCGCGGCAAGTCTTCGCAGGTGATGGTCATGATTTACTGGGGCTGAGGTTTGGCGTGGCTCAAGCGGCGCATGATCTGTTGTACCATCTCCGAACGCATACTTTGGTAAAGCAGGGTTTCTTCGGCCTCCTTGGCGAGTACTTTGGTGTCATCGTAAGAATAATCCCGGCGTAGCGCCATCTCTTCGGCAGGTATCCAGTCTTGTTGCTTATGGTCATATGCGCGCAAGGAAACGCTGTAAATGAGGCGGAACTCAGTAACGCGTCCGCTTCCGCTCAGCGTTAGAATTTGCTTGTCGTATTTTTCAAAAACGACTTTAAGTACGACATCAGCCTGCTCGGCAGTGGGTGCCAGCTTTACTTTACTGGCTTCGAGGCTGCGCCGCAATTCGGAGATAAAGGGCGTCTTGGAATTGACCGTATCCAGATATAACGTGTTGAATGGCATCCCTGCCTGTCCGCGCAGATGAAAGCCGCATGCGCCGAGCAACAGAGTGGCCAGCAGCAGAGCGAACGATTGCGAAGATACGCGCATGACCATGTTCCTAGGCGACGATGTTGATCAAACGACCCGGCACGACGATGATCTTCTTCGGCGCCGCGCCCGCCAGATGCTTCTGCACAGCTTCGTGCGCCAGCGCAAGCTGCTCCAGCATTGCCTTGTCGGCATTCTTTGCGACGCGCAGGTTGCCTCGTAATTTGCCGTTCACCTGGATGACCAGTTCAATCTCGTCCTGCACCAGTGCAGCTTCATCCACTTCCGGCCAAGATGCATCCAAGATTTCGCCTTTATAGCCAAGACCACTCCATAGGGCATGACAGATGTGAGGCGTAATAGGCGACAGCATCCGCAGGATAATACTAGTTGATTCCCATAACAACCTGTCATGAGCTTCCAACAAATGCTGGTTTACATCGCTATCCCCATCAAGGCTGAGTGCATTTGATTTGCTCGTTGGCGACAGTAAATTAAGCATTTGCATCGATGCAGAAACAATTGTGTTGAACTGTTGGCGTGCGTAGTCGAAATTCGCCTTTTTGAGAAGGATATGAATTTCTCTTCGCAGGGTTATCTGTTCTGGGCTTGCCTTAGACCAATCGAAATCTTTACTGAAATCCGTTCTGGGTCGAGCTCCATCACCTGGGTTGAGGTAGAACTTCGCCGAGTGTCCATGTCCCCACACCCGCTTCAGGAAGCGGAACGCGCCTTCCACTCCAGCGTCCGACCATTCCAATTGCTGGTCGGGCGGCGCGGCGAACATCATGAATAGGCGCGCGGTATCGGCACCGTACTGGTCGATGATGGCCTGCGGATCCACTCCATTGTTCTTGGATTTCGCCATCTTCTCGGTGCCGCCGATGATTACCGCTTGGCCATCGGAGCGCAGTGTCGCACCGACCGGGCGACCGCGGTCATCGGTTATTACATCGACGTCGGCGGGGTTGATCCACAACTTCTTGCCATTTTTCTCTTCGCGGTAAAACGTCGGCGCGATCACCATGCCCTGGGTCAATAAATTTTTGAACGGCTCATCGCCTTGCACCAGACCTTCGTCGCGCATCAGCTTGTGGAAGAAACGCGCATACAAAAGATGCAGGATCGCATGTTCGATACCGCCGATGTATTGATCCACCGGCAACCAGTGTTGCGCGCGCGCCTTGTCCACCATGCCAGTGACGCAATCCGGGCTGGCGTAGCGCGCGTAATACCACGACGATTCGACGAAA
>JADGRM010000080.1 GCA_017880945.1 Gallionella sp.
AGATAATCCGTTAGAACCAAGAGCCATTGTAGGAGCGCAATTTATTGCGCGATCATCGCCATCAATCGCTCGATAAATCGAGCTCCTACAGGCTAATGGGTTATTTGGGATAAAGCGTGCCGTTCGGTGCGGTTGCCCATCATCCCCAGACAAGGTAAAATTCCCGCCCTTTCGCTTTTGAATATTGACGTGGCGGCGTGTGTCGCCATTTTTTAGCTTTAATGAATTTGGATGAGGATCACGTGAGCAATTCTTCTTTGCCGATGCAACAAGGTTTGTACGATCCGCGCCAGGAGCGCGACGCTTGCGGAGTGGGCTTTGTGGCCCATATCAAGGGCAAGCAAAGCCATGACATGATACGTCAGGGTTTGCAGATTCTGGAAAATCTGACTCATCGCGGCGCGGTGGGTGCCGATCCCCTGGCCGGTGACGGCGCGGGTATTTTGTTGCAGATCCCCGACCAGTTTCTGCGTGATGAAATGGGTTGGGGCAATATCCAGTTGCCACCCGCCGGCGAGTATGGTGTCGGTATGCTGTTCCTGCCGCGCGAAGCGGCAGCGCGTGACGCGTGCGAGAAGATCGTCGCCGCCAAAATCGCCGCCGAAGGCCAGCAGTTGCTGGGCTGGCGCGATGTGCCGGTGGATAGCTCGGGTCTGGGCGAGAGCGTCAAGAAGGTCGAACCCGTCGTGCGCCAGGTGTTCATCGCGCGCGGCAAGAATTGCGCCGATGCCGATATGTTCGAGCGCAAGCTGTTTGTGATACGCAAGACCATGGAGCACGCGGTAAGCAGCTTGGAGAACTCGCAGGGTAAAGGCTTCTATTGTCCTTCGCTGTCTTCGCGCACCATCGTCTACAAGGGCATGTTGCTGGCCGATCAGGTCGGCAAGTATTACCTCGATTTGCAGGACGCAAGGGTGGTCAGCGCGCTGGCGCTGGTGCATCAACGCTTCTCCACCAATACTTTCCCGACCTGGAATCTCGCGCATCCGTTCCGGATGATCGCGCACAACGGCGAGATCAACACCGTGCGCGGCAACGTGAACTGGATGACGGCGCGCCATGCGGCGATGTCCTCCAAGCTGCTCGGCGAAGACCTGGATAAACTCTGGCCGCTGATCACCGAAGGCCAGTCGGACTCTGCCTGTTTCGACAATGCGCTGGAATTGCTGGTGGCGGGCGGTTATTCGCTGCCGCACGCGATGATGCTGCTGATACCCGAAGCCTGGGCGGGCAATCCGCTGATGGACGAGGAACGCCGCGCCTTCTACGAATACCATGCCGCGCTGATGGAGCCGTGGGACGGTCCCGCCGCCGTGGCTTTCACCGATGGCCGCATGATAGGCGCGACGCTGGATCGCAACGGCCTGCGTCCGGCGCGCTACCTGATCACCGACGACGATATGGTGCTGATGGCTTCCGAGATGGGCGTGCTGGATATTCCGCAGCACAAGATCGTCAAGAAATGGCGTTTGCAGCCGGGCAAGATGTTCCTGATCGACATGCAGGCCGGGCGCATCGTCGATGATGCCGAACTGAAACATCAACTCGCCACCGCCAAGCCTTATCGACAGTGGATCGAGAAATCCCGCTATTTCCTCGGTGATTTACCGGAAGTGGCGGCCAAGCCAAAACTGAATGCATCGTTGCTGGATACCCAGCAGGCATTCGGCTATTCGCAGGAAGACCTGAAATTCATCATGGCGCCGATGGTAAGCGCCGGCGAGGAGCCGACCGGTTCGATGGGCACCGATGCCGCCCTGGCGGTGTTGTCCAACAAGAACCGCTCATTCTACGATTACTTCCAGCAGTTGTTCGCGCAAGTGACCAACCCGCCGATCGACCCGATCCGCGAAGAGATCGTGATGTCGCTGACTTCGTTCATCGGCCCGAAACCAAACCTGTTCGGCATCGAAGAAACCAATCCGACGCTGCGTCTGGAAGTGCATCATCCGGTGCTGTCGAATGACGACATCGCGAAATTGCGCAACATCGACCAGCTCACGCAGGGGCGTTACCGCTCGCTGGTGCTGGATATGACCTATCCCGCCACGCAGGGCGCGGCGGGTTGCGAAATAGCAGTACAGGCGCTGTGTGCCGCAGCCGACAAGTCCGTGGCCGATGGCTACAACGTGCTGATCCTGTCGGATCGCGCGATGTCTGCCAAGCGCGTGGCGATCCCCGCGCTGGTGGCGTGTTCAAAGGTGCATCATCACCTGGTACATGCCGGACTGCGCACCAGCACCGGTCTGGTGGTGGACACCGGTTCTGTGCGCGAGGTGCATCACTTCGCCTTGCTGGCCGGATACGGCGCCGAAGCGGTGTGTCCGTGGCTGGCGTATGAAACCATCGCGGCGATGAATCTGCCCGCGAAAGTCGATGCAAAAGAAGCCAAAAAGCGTTACATCAAGGCAATCAACAAGGGCCTGATGAAGGTGATGTCCAAGATGGGCATCTCCACATACCAATCCTATTGCGGCGCGCAGATCTTTGAAGCGATCGGCCTGAACGCCGGATTCGTTGCAGAGTATTTCACCGGCACGGCGACCCAGATCGAAGGTATCGGTTTGAGCGTGGTGGCCGAAGAGGCGATCCGTACGCACCGCAGCGCATTCGGTGCCGATCCCGTGTTGGCCAACGCACTCGAAGCAGGCGGCGAATATGCCTGGCGCGTGCGCGGCGAAGAACACATGTGGACGCCCGATTCGATCGCGAAATTGCAGAACGCCACGCGCACCAACAATGCCGCGACCTACAAGGAATACGCGAAGCTGATCAACGAACAAAGCACGAAGCTGAAAACCTTGCGCGGGCTATTTGAGGTTAAGCCCGCAGGTCCGCAGGTGCCGTTGGCCGAAGTCGAGTCCGCCAAGGACATCGTCAAACGTTTCGTCACCGGCGCGATGTCGCTGGGTTCCATCTCGACTGAAGCGCACACCACACTGGCGATCGCGATGAACCGCATCGGCGGCAAGTCCAACACCGGCGAGGGCGGCGAAGACGCGGCGCGTTTCAAGATATTGAAGGGCGGCGAAATGCTCTCCGACATCATCGGCAAGAACCGCATCGAAAGCGACCGCGAGCTCAAGGCCGGCGATTCGTTGCGTTCCAAAATCAAGCAGGTGGCCTCGGGCCGTTTCGGCGTCACCGCGGAGTACCTCGCCAGTGCCGACCAGATCCAGATCAAGATGGCGCAGGGCGCGAAGCCCGGCGAAGGCGGCCAGTTGCCCGGCCACAAGGTGTCCGAGTACATCGCGAAATTGCGCTTCTCGGTACCGGGCGTCGGGCTGATCTCGCCGCCGCCGCATCACGATATTTATTCGATCGAAGATCTGGCGCAGCTGATCCATGACCTGAAGAACTCCAATCCTTCCGCGTCGATCTCGGTCAAGCTGGTTTCCGAAGTGGGTGTGGGTACGGTGGCAGCCGGCGTGGCCAAGGCCAAGGCCGACCACATCACGATATCCGGCCATGACGGCGGCACCGGCGCATCGCCGATCTCCTCGATCAAGCACGCCGGAACACCCTGGGAACTGGGTTTGGCCGAAGCGCAGCAAACGCTGGTGCTGAACCAGTTGCGCGGCCGCATTGCGTTGCAGGTGGACGGCCAGATCAAGACCGGCCGCGACGTGCTGATCGGTGCGTTGCTGGGCGCGGATGAATTCGGTTTTGCCACCGCGCCGCTGGTGGTGGAAGGCTGCATCATGATGCGCAAGTGCCACCTGAACACCTGCCCGGTCGGCGTCGCGACACAGGATCCCGAGCTGCGCAAGAAATTCACCGGACAGCCGGAACACGTCGTGAACTACTTCTTCTTCATCGCCGAAGAAGTGCGCGAATACATGGCGCAACTGGGCATCCGCAAGTTCATCGATCTGATCGGACGCAGCGATCTGCTCGATGTGAAGCACGGCATCGCGCACTGGAAGGCGCAAGGGCTGGACTTCTCCAAGGTATTTCATCAGCCGGATGTGGCCGCCGGCGTGGCGCGAAGTCATGCGCAGACACAGGATCACGGGCTGGAAAAGGCACTGGACAACTCGCTGATCGCCCAGGCGCAGAACGCCTTGAACAACAAGCAGGCCGTGGTCATCGACAGCAGCATCAGAAACGTCAACCGCACCGTCGGCACGATGCTGTCGCACGAAGTCGCCAGGCGTTACGGTCAGGCCGGTTTGCCGACCGACACGATCAGCGTGAAATTCAGCGGCACGGCGGGCCAAAGTTTTGGTGCATTCCTGTCGCACGGCATCTCGTTCGAATTGCGCGGCGAAGGCAACGATTACGTGGGCAAAGGCTTGTGCGGCGGGCGCATCAGTATCATGCCGCCAGCCGATTCCAGGCTGGTCTCGCACGAAAACATCATCGTCGGCAACACCGTGATGTATGGCGCGACTTCCGGCGAATGCTATTTTTCGGGCGTGGCCGGCGAACGTTTCGCGGTGCGCAACTCCGGTGCGATCGCCGTGGTGGAAGGTCTGGGCGACCACGGTTGCGAATACATGACCGGCGGCATGGTGGTCGTGCTGGGACAGACAGGGCGCAACTTCGCGGCAGGCATGTCCGGCGGCGTGGCATATGTGCTGGATGAAGACGGCAACTTTGAGAAACGCTGCAATTTGTCGATGGTGCAGCTCGAGCCGGTGCCGGAAGAATTGGCCGCGCTGGACAGCACAGATGCCGTGCCGGAAAGTCATGGCCGCGTGCATTTCAACCATCTCAACCAGACTGACGAACAGGCATTGCGCGAACAGATCGAAAAACATTTGCGCTATACCAACAGTCCGCGCGCCAAGCACATCCTGGATAACTGGTCGACCTATCTGCACAAGTTCACCAAGGTGATGCCGACCGAATATCGGCGTGCCCTGGAAATGGCAGCGCAACAAGTCAAGCAGAAGGAGGCCGCATAATGGGCAAGCCAACCGGATTCATGGAGTTCAAGCGCCTCAGCGAAGCCAGCTTGCCCGTGGCGGACCGGCGCAAGAATTACCACGAGTTCGTGCTGCATCTGAACGACGAGCAGGCCAAGACGCAGGGCGCGCGCTGCATGGATTGCGGCATCCCGTTCTGCACCACGGGCTGTCCGGTCAACAACATCATCCCTGACTGGAACGATCTGGTGTATCGCGGCAACTGGCGCGAAGCGCTGGACGTGCTGCACTCCACCAACAACTTCCCCGAGTTCACCGGGCGCATCTGCCCCGCGCCGTGCGAGGCGGCCTGCACGCTCAACATCAACAACGACGCGGTGGGCATCAAGTCCATCGAGCACGCGATCATCGACAAGGGCGGCGAGAACGGCTGGGTCGTGCCGCAACCGCCGGAGAAAAAGACCGGCAAGAAGGTCGCCGTGGTCGGCTCCGGCCCCGCCGGTTTGGCAGCCGCGCAGCAGCTGGCGCGCGTCGGCCACAGTGTTACGGTGTTCGAAAAGAACAGCCGCATCGGCGGATTGCTGCGCTATGGCATCCCCGACTTCAAGCTCGACAAAGGCCTGATCGACTGGCGCATGGCGCAGATGCAAGCCGAGGGCGTGACCTTTCAAACTTCGGTGTTCATCGGCAAGGAAGCACCCGCAAAGAGCACGGCCAACGATGCCAAGAAGACCATCAGCCCCGCCGAACTCCTGAAAAAATTCGATGCGGTGATCCTGTCCGGCGGCGCCGAAGCGGCGCGTGACTTGCCGGTACCGGGCCGCGAATTGAAAGGCGTGCACTACGCGCTGGAGTTCCTGATCCCGCAGAACAAGGAAGTGGCGGGCGACGCGCGCAACCCTATCCGTGCCGAAGGCAAGCACGTGGTGGTGATCGGCGGCGGCGATACCGGCTCCGATTGCGTGGGCACCTCGAACCGCCACGGCGCGTTGTCAGTCACCCAGATCGAAGTGATGCCGCGTCCGCCGGAGCACGAAAACAAGCCGCTGGTATGGCCGAACTGGCCGATGAAGCTGCGCACTTCCAGTTCGCATGAGGAAGGCGCGCAACGCGACTGGGCTATCGTCACCAAGGGATTCATCGGCAGCAACGGCAAGGTCGAGAAACTGCGCGCGGTTCGCGTCGAGTGGAAAGACGGCAAGATGAACGAGATCGCCGGCAGCGAATTCGAGCTCAAGGCCGATCTGGTATTGCTGGCAATGGGCTTCGTCAGCCCGGAACAGAAGGTGCTGGATGCTTTCGGTGTGGAAAAGGACGCGCGCGGCAATATCAAGGCCGACACGGAGAATTACCGTACCGGCATAGACAAGGTATTCGCCGCAGGCGACATGCGTCGCGGGCAATCGCTGGTAGTCTGGGCGATACGCGAGGGACGCCAATGCGCACGCTCTGTCGACGAGTTTTTGATGGGATCATCGGTACTGCCGCGCTAATTCACGGTTGGGTGTGGGTTGGTTTGTTCGAAAAAATCAATTGACCACGGAACACACGGATCACACGGAAGATATTTGCATTTTCCCGTGTGTTCCGTGTGTTCCGTGGTTCATGTTTTAATGTTTGTATTGACCGGGATAGCAGTATCTGCGGTTTAAATTTGATCAAGGAAATACAATGAACTTCAAGTTAAAAAACGACACCTTTCTGCGTGCCCTGCTGCATCAACCGACCGAATACACGCCGATATGGATGATGCGCCAGGCTGGCCGTTACCTGCCGGAATATCGCGAGACGCGCAAACAGGCGGGCAGTTTTCTGGGACTGTGCAAGAACCCGGACTACGCGACTGAAGCCACGCTGCAACCGTTGGAACGCTTCCCGCTGGATGCAGCCATCCTGTTTTCAGACATTCTCACCGTGCCGGATGCGATGGGCCTGGGCCTGTATTTTTCCGAAGGCGAGGGTCCGAAGTTCAAGCGTCCGTTGCGCGACGCAGCCGCGATCAAGGCACTGCGCGTGCCGGACATCGGTAAAGACTTGCGTTATGTCACCGATGCGGTGACGCAGATCCGCAAGGCACTGAATGGCAGCGTGCCGTTGATCGGTTTTTCCGGCAGTCCTTTCACGTTGTCCTGCTACATGGTCGAAGGCGGCGGCAGCGACGATTACGCCAAAGTAAAGACCCTGATGTACAACGAGCCCAAGCTGATGCACCACATCCTCGAAGTGACCACCCAGGCGGTGATCAACTACCTGAATGCGCAGATCGAAGCCGGCGCTCAGGCCGTGATGATCTTCGACTCATGGGGCGGCGTTTTGTCCCATGCGGCGTTCCATGAATTCTCTCTTGCTTACACGCATCGCATCGTGGAGGGCTTGATCAAGGAAAAGGACGGCTTGAAGATCCCGTCCATCGTGTTCACCAAGGGTGGCGGCTTGTGGCTGGAAAGCATCGCCAACACCGGTTGTGATGCGGTCGGTCTGGACTGGAACATAGACATCGGCATCGCGCGCCAGCGCGTCGGCAACAAGGTTGCGCTGCAAGGCAACATGGATCCCGCCGTGCTGTTCGCCTCGCCCGATGCGATTTACAAAGAAGTGGAGCACATCCTGGGCAGCTACGGCTACGGCAGCGGCCATGTGTTCAACCTGGGCCACGGCATTTCGCAACACACCGACCCCGAACATGCGGCGGCATTGGTTAAGGCGGTGCACGAACTCAGCCGCAAGTACCACTAAAAATACCCCTGCACAACTGAGGCGTTCGCTACGTTGTGCAGAGGTTTTTAGACATCAACTGAAACGGGGATGGCCATCCCCAAACTCCGTCCTGTTTCGCAACAGGTTCTAGTTGCCCACACTTTGCGGTAAGCTGAGCTCCTCATTCCGCGAGGGGCTTATGCGCAATCGTCCGGGAACACACCAGCAAGATGTCACGCATCCGCGCCTGAAGAAAGCCCGGATTCGCTAAGCGCACATCATGAACCCGCACCGTCACACGATCGAAGAATTCTATGCGCATCTGCACAGCAGTGCGCAGGGGCTGACGCAGGCCGAGGCTGTGCAGCGCCTGGCAAGGTATGGCGCCAACCAGCTTGAAAAGATCACCGAACAGTCATTCGTCGGCAAGCTGCTCAAGGAATTCACCCACTTCTTCGCGCTGATCCTGTGGCTGGCCGCCGCGCTGGCTTTCGTCGCCGAGTGGAAAAGTCCCGGGCAGGGCATGGCGACGCTGGGCTATGCGGTGCTCGGCGTGATTCTGGTCAACGGGCTGTTCTCGTTCTGGCAGGAATACCGCGCCGAAAAAGCGCTGGCCGCGTTGCGCAATCTGCTGCCGCACCACACCAACGCGTTGCGCGACGGCCGTGCGGTGCAAGTACTGGTGCCGGAACTGGTGCCGGGCGATGTGGTGCTGCTCGCGGCGGGTGACGATGTGCCCGCCGATTGCCGCTTGATCGAAGCGTCCGGGGTGCGCGTCAACACCGCCAATCTCACCGGCGAATCAAAACCGATGGCGCGCGATGCGTCCGTTGAACTCGAGGAGCAGGCCGCATTGCGGCGCAACATCCTGAATGCCGGCACCTCGCTGATCTCGGGCGAGGCGAAAGCGATGGTGTACGCCACCGGCATGCACACCGAATTCGGCAACATCGCGCGCCTGACGCAAACCGCGCGCGAGCCGCTGTCGCCGCTGCAAATAGAGATCGCGCGGCTGTCACGGCTGGTTGCGCTGTTCTCCACCTTGCTCGGCGCGGTGTTCTTCCTGATCGGCCAGGTGATCGGTTTGTCGTTCTGGGAAAACCTGGTGTTCGCGATCGGTATCATCGTCGCGAATGTGCCGGAAGGATTGTTGCCTGAAGTTACTTTGTCACTGGCGATGGCGACGCAGCGCATGGCGAAGAAGAACGCACTGGTGCGCCATCTGCCCGCCGTGGAAACGCTGGGTGCGGCCAGCGTGATCTGCAGCGACAAGACCGGCACGCTGACGCAAAATCGCATGAGCATCCGGCAGGTATTTTATTCGGGCGCACTGCACGCGCCTGACGAGTTGACGACTCCGGACGAGTTGATCGGGGCCGAGCCGCTGTTTGCCATCATGCGCCATTGCCATGAGCTGCGCCGCGTCGAGCAAAACGGGCATGCGGTGTGGATGGG
>JADGRM010000081.1 GCA_017880945.1 Gallionella sp.
TCGGATTGAATTCGAGAAGAAGGCTGACATTGCCGACCAACGGGATCTTGACGGAATAGCTGGCGCTCAAGACCGGTCTTCCTTCATCGCTGGAAATATCAATATCGCTCGATTTGATCGCGGTGATGGCGTCAACCGATGCGCGCCTATCGAAAGATGCAATAATGTCGTGTGTACTGGCCTTTTGCATATCCGGATCATGTGCAATCGTCTGGAAGATATTTTTGATTTCCTCTGCCTGCATATATGCTGGCACAAGTTTCAGACCTGTGATGGCCAAAAAAACCAGCAGGAAGGCTCCAAAAATAAATCCGCCAAATGTTATTCCCCGCTGCTGCACCGGCATTGCTGTATTCATTCTCCGCTCCTGGCTTATTTAATCGACATCCCTATGCGTTTCAAATCAGAGAAATTCATCCAGATGAAAAATGCCTTGCCGACGATCTGGTTGTCCGGAACGAATCCCCAATAACGGCTGTCACGGCTGTTGTCGCGATTGTCGCCCATCATGAAGTACTGCCCTGCCGGCACCTTGCAGCGCACCATTTCATTGTCATAACTGCAATTCTCGCGCCCGCTGAACTCGGCTACCGCACCCAGATGCAGCGTTGGCATCTCAGGATTGATCAGCACGGCGTGTTTGTGCTCACCCAATGTTTCGAGACGTCTTTCAGTATGCACAAAGTTCAAGCCGGTCTCAACGTAATTGTAATCCCCATCTGCTTGCTGCGCTTGTTCGACCCCGTTGATCCACAACCGCTTGTTGCGATATTCGACAGTATCGCCGGGAAGTCCGACCACGCGCTTGATATAATCCAGCGTAGGATTTTCAGGGTAGCGGAACACCATCACATCCCCGCGCTGCGGATCGTTAAGCTGAGCGATCTTTTGATTGATGATAGGCAGCCGCACGCCATATGTAAATTTATTCACCAGAATAAAGTCGCCGACCTGCAGCGTCGGGATCATCGAGCCGGAAGGTATCTTGAACGGCTCGATCAGGAAAGAACGAATGAAAAATACCACCAGAATGACCGGAAAGAAACTCTTGGCATATTCCACCCACCATGGCTCGACAACCCCGCTGCCGCGCTTGGCCGCCAAGGCGAAGCGATCCAACAACCAAATGCCGCCGGTAACCAGCAACAACACGAACATAATCAGTGCAAAATCCATCGTTACTCCTTAACCTTAATCGTCCACGCGCAGGATCGCCAGGAAGGCCTCCTGCGGAATCTCTACACTACCCACCTGCTTCATGCGTTTCTTGCCGGCTTTTTGTTTTTCCAGCAATTTTTTCTTGCGTGAAATATCGCCGCCATAACATTTGGCCAACACATTCTTGCGCATCGCCTTGACGTTCTCGCGCGCGATGATGTTCGAGCCGATCGTCGCCTGGATCGCCACATCATACATCTGGCGGGGAATAAGTTCGCGCATCTTGGCCGCCACCTCGCGTCCGCGATGCTGGCTGTTGGCGCGATGCACGATCACCGACAGCGCGTCCACCTTCTCGCCGTTGATCATCATATCCACCTTGACCACATCCGCCGCACGGTATTCCTTGAACTCATAATCCATCGATGCATAGCCGCGCGAAACCGATTTCAGCTTGTCGAAAAAATCCATCACGATTTCCGCCATCGGCATTTCATACACCAGCATCACCTGCTTGCCGTGATAACTGATGTTGATCTGCGTGCCGCGCTTCTGGGTACACAGCGTGATGACCGAACCCACATACTCCAGCGGCATGTAGAGATTCACTGTGACAATCGGCTCGCGAATTTCCTCGATCTTTGACGGGTCCGGCATCTTTGAAGGATTGTCCACTGTCAATACCTTGCCGTCGCGCTGCACCACCTCGTAGATCACCGTTGGCGCAGTGGTAATCAAGTCCATATCAAACTCGCGCTCCAGCCGCTCCTGCACGATTTCCATGTGCAACAGGCCCAGGAAACCGCAGCGGAAACCGAACCCCAAAGCCTGCGACACTTCCGGCTCGTAACGCAGTGCCGCATCGTTCAGCTTGAGTTTCTCCAGCGAGTCGCGCAACGCTTCATATTGGTTAGACTCCACCGGAAATAATCCGGCAAACACCTGCGGCTGCACTTCCTTGAAACCGGGCAACGCTTGCTGCGCTGGTTTATTCAGATGGGTGATCGTATCGCCTACCCTGGCCGCTTTCAGTTCCTTGACCCCGGCGATGACAAAACCGACTTGGCCGGCGCTCAAACTTTCTCGTGGCTGCGACTTGGGCGTGAACACGCCGACATTTTCGGTCAGATGCTGCGCGCCCGTCGCCATGAACAGGATTTTTTCCTTGGGCCTGAGCGTGCCGTTCATCACCCGCACCAGCATCACCACGCCGACGTAGTTGTCAAACCAGGAATCGATTATCAGTGCCTGCAACGGTGCATCTGGATCACCTTTGGGTGGCGGCACCTTGGCAATCATCGCTTCCAGCACATCCTGCACACCCTCGCCGGTCTTGGCCGAACAGCGCGTAGCATCGTGCGCATCGATACCGATCACTTCTTCGATTTCCTCGATGGCATTTTCCGGATCCGCCGATGGCAGGTCGATCTTGTTCAGCACCGGCACCACTTCGACACCCAGATCCAGCGCGGTGTAGCAGTTCGCCACGGTCTGCGCCTCAACACCCTGTGAGGCATCCACCACCAGCAACGCGCCCTCACATGCCGACAACGAGCGCGACACCTCATAGGAAAAATCCACATGCCCCGGTGTGTCGATCAGGTTGAGGTTATAAACCTGTCCATCCCGCGCCTTGTAGCTTAACGCGGCCGTCTGCGCCTTGATAGTGATGCCGCGCTCGCGTTCCAAATCCATTGAGTCGAGCACCTGCGCTTCCATCTCGCGATCGGACAAGCCGCCGCACAACTGGATGATGCGATCAGCTAGAGTGGACTTGCCATGGTCGATGTGAGCAATGATGGAGAAATTACGGATATGCTGCATAGAGTCCAAAATAAAAATCCCGCCTAAACCGGCGTTTTCGCGAAGCGCCCAAAATTCAAAGGGACGGATTCTAGCCGATTTGGTCGGGACACGCAGGACTGTGATTACTTTTCGTCCAGTTTGATCGCCACGTACGAGGCGTTGTCATCACGCCGCACCAGCAACGCGACATTCCGCCCCTTGGGCACCCGCTTGATAAATTCGTTGAATTGCGCCAGCGAACGAATTGGCGCATTGCCGATCGCCAGCAGCACATCACCCTGATGCAGCCCGGCGGCACGCGCAGCCGATCCTTTGGCATCCTCTACCAGCAAACCACCATTGATTTGCAACTCTTGCTGCTGCTCCTTGGTTAACTCGCTGACGGCAATTCCCAGACGTGAAACCGTCTCGCCCACATCGTCGTCCTGCTTCTTCTTGGAAGCCCGAGCCAGCATGCCGTCTTCCGGCAACTCTGCAACCTCAACGGTGACTTTCTTGGCTTCACCCTTGCGCCACAACTCGACCACCACCTTGCTGCCCGGCTTGATCGCCGCCACCATACGAGGCAAATCGCTGGAACTATTCACCGCCTTGCCGTCGAATTTGAGAATCACATCGCTTGCCTCGATGCCCGCCTTGTCCGCCGGAGCATTTTTTTCAACACTGCTGATGAGTGCGCCATTGGGTTTGCTCAAGCCGAACGATTCAGCCAGCTCTTGTGTCAATTCCTGTATCGTCACCCCGATACGTCCACGCGTCACCTTGCCGCTAGTGCGCAATTGGTCAGACACTTGCATCGCCACATCGATCGGAATCGCGAAAGACAAGCCCATCGAACCACCGGAACGGGTATAGATTTGCGAATTGATGCCGACCACTTCTTCATTCATATTGAACAACGGGCCGCCGGAACTACCGGGATTGATTGCCACATCAGTCTGGATAAATGGCACGTAATTGTCTTGCGGCAGAGAACGTCCCTTGGCGCTGACAATGCCGGCAGTCACGCTGCTATCAAAGCCGAATGGTGAACCGATCGCAACCACCCATTCCCCTACCTTCAACTTGTTCGGATCGCCTACATTGACTTTCGGCAAACCGCTCGCTTCGATTTTCAGCAAAGCCACATCGGTACGTTTGTCTGCCCCAATGACTTTGGCGCGAAACTCACGCTTGTCAGTCAGGCGCACGGTGATTTTGTCGGCATGATCCACCACATGCGCATTGGTCATGATGTAGCCATCGGCACTGATGATGAAACCCGAGCCCAGAGATTGCAATTCCTGCTCGCGCGGCATCTGCGGCGCAAAGTGACGGAAGAAGTCGTAGAACGGATCCCCCTCTGGCACATTGGGCAAAATTTGCTCATTACGCATGATTTGCGTGGTGCTGATATTGACAACCGCCGCACCCTGTTTTTCCGCCAAATCAGTGAAATCCGGCAACTCCTTGGTCAGCGCCGATGCGCTGCATGTCACCCCGAATACCAGAATGAACAGGCTCGTAAATTTTCTCAGCATGCGATTCCCTCCAACAACAAATAATTAACAATTTATGGTGCGAGAACCTCTGCTGGCATGGGTCGCCCCTACTCTCGCCATAGCCTCGCTATATAAGGCTGGAAGCGGCTCCTGTCTTGGCGCAATGATATCCATTTGGCGAAAGCAAACCCGACAAGCAATCCAAGCAATGCACCTACGGCTGCATAACCATCATGCTGTTCGGTCTGTGCCGCCAAAATATTCCCAAGCATCGCGCCCATGAGCAACAACGTCAACGGTAACAAATAAACCAAGCCTATCCCACGCAATACCGCACCCTCAGCAACCGATATGATGACTTGATCGCCGACATTCGCATTGATTTGGTTGTCTACTCGGAATTGGCGCGGTTTGCTGCAAAACAATTGGGACAGCTTGCCCGCCCCGCAACCCTTGCCACTGCACTGCTCGCATCCATTCGCCTGACTTGCCTGGACCAGCGCATATTTTCCATCAGTCTGTACGATTATGGCACGCGTCTCCAGCATGATCATTTACCGTTATAGCGTACCGAATCGATTACTTGCATCACTGTGTGTGGCGGAACTTCTCCAACCACGGTAACCAGGGACTTATCCATCACTTTGTGATACAGATTCACCGCGCCACGACTGGATAATCCATCCACATCATCTTCATCCCCATCATTCGGCTCGATGAATATTGAAATCGCACTCAAACCGTCGGAGTACACAATTTGTGTCACAAGGTTATCTTTGCCGTGCATGGGCCGCAGAATCTCCATCGTCTTTTGGAAACCGGTCGGCAACATATCGGCCACCCACCCGCTGTTGGTGGGCGCGAAGCCATTTCCTGCTTGCGGCGGCTTGGGCGAACCATTGCCATTGCCATGGATATCCGGCAAATCACACTTCTCGCACCAAGAACGATCGATCTTTCCGCCGATCTGCAATTGGGTAAAGGCATATTGTTCAGCCACTTGATTTTTGTCGCCCAGCACAGCAACCTTCAACAACAAACCCGAATCGGTATGCACCCACATTTTATGCGTATAGCGCAAATTATCTTTGGGCTGAAACAAGATGACCTGAGCGTTGTAACCCGCCACTCGCTCCACCCCCAGCAATTTGGCCTGATAGTTCGCGTTCAACGCGGATAACTGTTCGGGCAACAAATACGGGAACCTGCCACGTCCTTGCTGGCTGTCAATCTGTACCATCTTGTGGTTGGTGTAGCTCCAAACCTGCCCATCATGGCGAATTATTTCTCGCTTGGGGCCATCCAGGCTTTCCAGCTTCTCATATTCGCTGCCTGCTTCGTTTACGTGGATGATGTTCGAAGTCTCGACATGATTGCCATATTGATAAACGAACACCCCGCTGTAATCGGTTTGGTGTCCCGCAAAAGCGGCGACCTCGAGCCAATCAAGGCCGACCGGCCTCTCTTCTGCATAGACATTCGCGACAAGCGCGAGCAGCATTCCACAAAGCGCAACACGCAACTTCATCGCTATTTTTCCCCTGCGTTACTTCTCATTTGGCTTGATTTTCGCTTGGTTTGCTTGGGAGGGTGGCTTCATCGCTGCTGTAAGAAACGGCGCGGATATAGGTTGCGCCGCCATTCACATCCGCGCTGGGGGAAAATTCCTGGTGCGCTATCAAATAATCCTCGGAATTAGGCTGGATTTGCATGCTCGCTGGACGCAAAGCGGCTTGTTGCATCGCCATCTGGGGGGCTATCTCAGGACTGATCTGTAACGACATCCAAGCCACCACGCCGACAGCCGACAGCGAGGCCACCGCCGACAGTGCAAACGTACGCATTTTCTGTTTTACCGCATGACCGCGCGGAGCCAGCACAACAGGCTCATCCTGCATACGTTCACGCACCTTCGCACTCAAATCAGAATGGATGTGATCCGGTTGGCGCAGCACATCGCCAATCAAATGGTAGGCAACCCAATTTTTACGAGTCGCGGGGTCGCGTTTAAATTGGTCAAGCACCATCCCCACATCATCCTCGAACAATTCGCCATCCATCAATGCAGAAATCTCTTGCTTCATATCTACCACCTCTTACCCTTGCTGGTTTCTAACAACGGACGCAGATTCTCCGCAACCGCTTCGCGCGCCCTGAAAATTCTCGACCGTACAGTGCCGACCGGGCAATTCATTACACTGGCAATTTCCTCATAACTCAAACCTTCTATCTCGCGCAGCGTCAAAGCGCTACGCAAATCTTCCGGCAACTGTAGTAATGAAGCTTGCACTACGTCGACAACCTGTTTGCTCATAAGTTCATTTTCCGGCGTACTGACTTCACGAAGCAGACTGGCCTCTTCAAACGACTCCGCATCATCCGCATCAAACGGCGTACTGGTGGGCGCGCGGCGCTTGTTCGCCAACAGGTGGTTTTTTGCCGTATTGATGCCGATGCGATACAACCAAGTATAGAACGCACTCTCGCCGCGAAAACCGGGCAACGCGCGGTAAGCCTTGATAAAAGCATCTTGCGTAACGTCCTCTGCTTCAGCCGAATCCCGCACAAAACGAGAAATGAGCCGCCCGAGCTTACGCTGGTATTTTGATACCAACAAATCAAAGGCGTGCTTATCGCCGCGCTGGACACGCTCTACCAGCTGTTGATCGACATCTCGCTCTGTCATCCCTGACTATTCCAAATTATTATGTTGCTGAACGATTTGTTCCGCATGGAGATTATAACCGCTCCATACCTTCCGCGTCAGCACGGCTTTAAAGTGGTCTTGATCGTGCAGCGAATGCAAAAAAGTAAAATAATTGTTCCATTTACGAATCTGTCCATCAAAACGTAACAGTTTTGCTATAGTCCCAACCTTAATCTACACACCGAGAATCAAATTGCTGCAATTTGACACGCTAATCATCGGCAGCGGCCTGGCGGGACTGACACTGGCCATCAAGCTAGCCGAACATAACAAAGTGGGGCTGATCACCAAAAAATCATTGCTGGATGGCGCCAGTGGCCAGGCGCAAGGGGGTATTGCCGCCGTATTATCCGGGGAAGACTCGCTGGATGCCCACATTCAGGACACCTTGACCGCCGGTGCCGGCCTGTGCGATGTGACTGCCACGCGTTATGTCGTCGAGCATGGCAAAGCCGCCATTGATTGGCTGATCAATCAGGGGGTACCGTTCACCCGGGACGAATCCAACGATATGGGCTACCACCTCACCCGCGAAGGTGGTCATAGTCGCCGACGCATCATTCATGCAGCCGATGCGACTGGCCAAGCCGTGCAGGAAACTCTTGCCGCGCGTGTGCTGCATCACCCGAACATCACCGTACTGGAAAACCATATGTCGGTTGATCTGATCACTGGCAAAAAACTGGGTTGGCAGGATAATCGCTGCTATGGTGTGTATGCCCTGAATTGTGTGAGCGATGAAGTCATCACCATCGCCGCACAAAACACCATTTTGGCCACCGGCGGATCGGGCAAGGTCTATCTCTACACCACCAACCCGGACACTGCGACAGGTGATGGCATCGCAATGGCATGGCGCGCCGGTTGTCGCATAGCCAACATGGAATTTATCCAATTCCACCCAACCTGCTTGTACCACCCTCACGCGAAATCCTTTTTGATCAGCGAGGCGGTGCGCGGCGAGGGTGGCATTCTGAAACTGCCGGACGGTACACGCTTTATGCCGTGGCACGATGAACGAGCAGAACTTGCTCCGCGCGACATCGTGGCAAGGGCGATAGACTTCGAAATGAAAAAGCGCGGGCTGGATTGCGTCTATCTGGACATCTCGCACCAGTCGGTCGAATTCCTGCAGGAACACTTCCCGACTATTTATGCGCGCTGCCTCAGCTTGGGCATCAACATCAGCAAAGAGCCGATCCCGGTGGTTCCCGCCGCACACTATACCTGCGGGGGTGTCGTCACCGACTTGCGCGCGCGCACCGATGTGGAAAATCTTTACGCAGTGGGAGAGACCGCCTACACCGGACTGCACGGCGCCAACCGCCTCGCCAGCAATTCTCTGCTGGAATGCCTGGTGTTTGCCGACGCCGCAGTGCAAGACATCCTCAGCAAGCCCGTCGGAAAAATACTCGCTTTGCCCGACTGGGACGAGAGCCGAGTGACAGACGCAGACGAGCAGATCGTCATCTCGCACAACTGGGCAGAACTGCGTCACTTCATGTGGGACTACGTGGGCATCGTTCGCACCAACAAGCGTCTGCAACGAGCTCAACACCGCATCCAATTATTGCAAGACGAAATCAACGAGTATTACGCCAATTTCCATATCAGCTCAGACTTGCTGGAGCTGCGTAATCTGGTGTTGAACGCAGAATTGATCGTACAAAGCGCTTTGTCACGCCACGAAAGCCGCGGACTGCATTTCAGCAAGGACTACCCGGAAACTCTGCCTAATCCACAACCGACCATTCTTTCTCCCCGCTATAACCATAACCAATCACTTGGCAGCTTGCTGCCTTAGTAAGATGGCTAGTTGCTTTATCAGTGACTTACCCAGCGTTAACCAATGGCTTGGTTGGCGTAGTTT
>JADGRM010000082.1 GCA_017880945.1 Gallionella sp.
TTTCAGCGCGGCGTCCGAGGCATGGTGGCGCATCGACAACGCCACGCCGTAAACCGCCGTCACACCTATCAGCGGCGCGCCGCGCACCTGCATGTCGCGGATCGCGCGCTCGGCATCGCGCATCGTGTCCAGGCGCAGCGTGGTGAAGATGTGCGGGAGTTTGGTCTGGTCGATGATCTCCACAGCCGAATTGTCGGTCGTGGGCCAGATGGTGCGATAAGGGGTGCCGTTGATTTTCATAAAATCTTTTCATTGGTAGGTTGGGTTGAACGAAGTGATACCCAACAAAAATAACGATGGGTATCGCGTTGCTCAACCCATCCTACGCTCGCTGCTCCTATTTTTTCAGAGGTCTGATTTTTTGCATTTGTTCTGCCGGTGAAAGGCTTCCGTCTTCAGGTTCTTCCAACTGCTCTCTTGAATGGCCGTGATTAAACTCTGTGACTTCACTTTGTTTCATGGCAACCTTTACGTTGCCAAAAAATGTACAGAGATACATTGGGCGCTTCCAAAAGAAAAAAGGTGCTTCCACGACTCCGGTGACAATACCTGGTTGTCCATCCCGTACTGAACCGATGTTTTTGACAGCGAGAATGAAAGTGCCGACAGGAAATAGTTTTGTTTTCATATGACCGTAGCCTCAGATAAAAAATCAGCCCGCGTAGGGCGCAATAACCAACGGGCATTGCGCCGGATGTTTATTTAGCAAATGGTGCAATGCGCTGCGCTTATTGCACCCTACAAATCAATCACCCTCAAACTCGCACAATGAAAATACCTTGTGCCCATGCTTCTCCAGCCTTGCACGTCCACCGATGTCGGGCAGGTCAATGATGAAGCAGCACTCGATGATCTTGCCGCCCATTTTTTCAATCAGCGTGCAGGCGGCTTCTGCCGTGCCGCCGGTGGCGATCAGGTCGTCCACCAGCAACACGCGGTCGCCTTTCTGGATCGCGTCGGTGTGGATTTCGATGCGGTCGGTGCCGTATTCGAGTTCGTAGTCGTGGCCGATGGTTTCACCGGGCAGCTTACCTTTCTTGCGGATCGGGATGAAGCCTTTGTTCAGCGCGTAAGCCAGCGGCGCGCCGAGGATGAAGCCGCGCGACTCAATACCGGCGATCTTGTCGATCTTCACGTCCTTGTAGCGGCTCACCAGATCATCAATGGTGGCGCGAAAGCCTGCCGGGTCTTTGAGCAGCGTGGTGATGTCACGGAATTGGATGCCTTGTTTCGGGTAGTGCGGGACGGTTCTAATTTTGGATTTTATTGACATGGTGATTCCTGGCTATTAGAGAGTAAATTGTTAAACAGCTTTTGTAGGAGCGGGCCATGCCCGCGATAAGTCTGTTCGCGGGCATGGCCCGCTCCTACAATTATTTTTTCAACATCCGCCAGGCCACAGCAGACAATTTCTCAACCATCGCCGCATCGCGCGCTTCGGGCGCGGTGATGATGGCGTATTGCAATGCGCTGCGGCAAGCACATACACCTGCTTTTGCATCAGCTTTCACCAGCGGCGCGACGTTCTTCACCAGCGCACGAGCCTTGTCGGCGTTCGCCAGCAGCACCTTCACGATCGCATCGACCGTGACGTCATCATGATTGGGGTGCCAGCAATCGTAGTCGGTCACCATCGCGACTGTGGCGTAGCATATCTCGGCTTCGCGCGCGAGCTTGGCTTCCGGCATGTTGGTCATGCCGATCACGTCGCACTGCCACGAGCGATACAGTTCCGATTCCGCAAGGCTGGAGAACTGCGGCCCTTCCATCACCAGATAGGTGCCACCGCGCGCAGCCGGGATGCCAACCTGCTGCGCGGCAGAATATAGATGTTGCCCCAGGCGGCCGCACACCGGATGCGCCATCGAGACATGCGCAACCAGGCCGTTGCCGAAAAAACTCTTCTCTCGCGCAAAGGTGCGGTCGATGAATTGATCGACGATGACGAACATGCCCGGTGTGAGATGCTCGCGCAACGAACCCACCGCGCTCACCGAAATGATGTCGGACACGCCGAGACGCTTGAGCGCGTCGATGTTGGCGCGGAAGTTGATGTCCGAAGGCGGGATGCGATGCCCGCGCCCGTGGCGCGGCAGGAAAGCGATGGACTGCCCAGCCAGTTCGCCGATCAGGACTTCGTCCGACGGCTCGCCGAATGAAGATAGCGCCTTCACCCAGCGGGTATTTTCCAGGCCATCGATGTTATAAACACCGCTCCCGCCGATGATGGCTAACATGTTTTCGTTCCTTTGCCTTATGTCACAATCGGCACACGCGTGGTCAGCGCACACATCAATTCGTAACTGACGGTTCCGGCCGCACGCGCCACCTCCTCGATCGGCATTCCCTCGCCCCACAACACGACACGGCTCCCGACTACGGCTTGCGGCAACGCACTCAAGTCCACGTAAAGCATGTCCATCGAGACACGCCCGAGCGTTTTGGTGCGCTGCCCGTCCACCAGTATCGGTGTTCCACTCCACCCGCCAGGGGTAGGCCGGTGGGTACCCGGAGCCTCCGGCTCCACCCTTCCGCTCGGCGCATGGCGAGGATAACCGTCGGCATACCCGCAGGCGACAATGCCGATGCGCATCGCATGTTCGGCACGGAACAACGCGCCATAACCGACCTCGTCGCCGGCGCGCAATTCCTGCGTGGCGATGATGCGGCTGCTCAGCGTCATCGCAGGTTTGAGCCCGAGTTGTTGCGCGCTGACTTCGGCAAACGGCGACGCGCCATATAGCATGATGCCGGGGCGCACCCAGTCGCCATGCGCTTCGGGATAACGCAGCAAAGCTGCGGAATTCGCCAATGAGCGCGGTACGCGATAATGAGCGGCGAGATCGTTGAACAGGACGAGCGGTTCGGCGATACCGCGTGCCTCGTCGGCATTGGCAAAATGGGTCATCAGCGTGATGTCGCGCACCGCACGATGGCGGCGCAATTGGTCCATCACCTGCGCCACTTGCTGCGGTACAAAACCCAGGCGGTTCATGCCGCTGTTGACCTTGAGCCAGATATCGAGTTTTCCGTTTCCCGGTGTTCCGCGGCCCGGATAGGCATCCAGCATCGCGATCTGCCACGCGCTATGGATCATGCAAGTCAAATCATATTCTGCGATGACGGGCAATTCTTCCGCGCTGAAAACGCCTTCCAGCAACAGGATGGTCTGACGGTAACCCGCCTCGCGCAGTCGCACCGCATCCTGAATATCCAGCAGCGCATATCCGTCCGTCGCGGCAAGAGCCTCGGCTGCACGCATCAACCCATGCCCGTAACCATCCGCCTTGATGACGGACATGATGCGCGCGGAGGTGGCGCGGCGCGCCACCTGGAGATTGCTCTCCAGCGCGTTCAAGTCCAGATTGGCCTGTATCGGACGTGGCATGAAAATCGGCTCATCGCAAGGATTTTAAGAGACACGAATGATAGCAGGGGCAATACTTTCGTGTTATAAAACGAACTGATAAACATGAACTCTGTTGAATGAATCCCGGTTTTTACATCATCCTCGCAGCGCAATTTTTTTCCGCGCTCGCAGATAACGCCCTGCTGTTCGCCGCCATTGCTTTATTGCAATATGTACACGCGCCGGATTGGCACACGCCGGTACTGCAGGAAGCCTTCATCTTCTCCTACATCGTGCTGGCCCCTTTCGTCGGGGCATTCGCCGACTCTATGCCCAAAGGGCGTGTGATGTTCATCAGCAACAACATCAAGATCCTGGGCTGTATCGCGATGCTGTTCGGCATCAATCCGCTGCTCGCTTACGGCCTGGTCGGCTTGGGTGCGGCGGCTTATTCGCCCGCCAAATACGGCATCCTGACCGAATATCTGCCGCCCGGCCAACTGGTATTGGCCAACAGCTGGATGGAAGGCCTGACGGTGCTGGCGATCGTGCTGGGCGCGGTGGTCGGCGGCCTGCTGATCAGCCCGGCCATCGCCGCACCGATGTTGCAATGGTGGGATGTGCCCTACATCGATACCGGCATCGATACCGCACCGGAGCTGGCGATCGCCATCATCGTGTGCATCTACGGCATCGCCGCGATATTCAATCTGTACATCCCGCGCGTGGCGATCGACCACAAGCCGCTCAGCCGCAGCCCGGTTTTTCTGTTCACTGAATTCTGGCACTGCTTCAAACTATTGTGGAAAGACCCGCTGGGGCAAGTCTCGCTCGGGGTCACCACGCTATTCTGGGGCGCGGGCGCCACGCTGCGCCTGCTGCTGATCGGATGGGCGGCAGTGGCATTGCATTTCGACATCAGCGCCGCCGCCCAACTTACCGCATGGTTCGCGATCGGCATCGCCATCGGCGCAGTGCTGGCGGCGAAGTTTGTCAAGCTGGAACATTCGGTGAAGGTGCTGCCGGTCGGCATCGCGATGGGCCTGATGGTGCTGTTGATAATCCCCATCACCAACAGCACGCTGGCAACTTTTCTGTTGATCGCGATCGGTGCGATGGGCGGCTATTTCGTCGTGCCGATGAACGCCCTGCTGCAACACCGCGGCCATTTGCTGATGGGGTCTGGAAGCTCTATCGCGGTGCAGAACTTCAACGAGAACCTGAGCATTTTCGTCATGCTGGGATTTTATGCCACCATGCAGAAACTCAACCTAAGCATCTACCTCATCATACTGGTGTTCGGCCTGCTGCTGTCCGGCATCATGGCTGCGCTGTATAAACGGCACGGGCACGATCAGGACACCGGTAAAATCTAAAAATCCAGATTTGCGAGCATCCACTACGTGGCTTGCCTTTGGGCGAACTCTGAATTTTTAGAGGTACCCTTAACTCTGTTCTTTCATAGTCTGTACTGCCAAACACAGGTCCTGCCATGCCTTGGCTTTTTCCGACGGAGTGCGCAACAGATACGCGGGATGATAGGTAACGATCAGCGGGATACCGTGATAGTCATGCAGCGTACCGCGCAAACTGGCAATGGTTGCGTCCTTGCCCAGCAGCGCATTCGAAGCGACCTTGCCCAGAACCACGATCAGCTTGGGTTGTATCAGTTCGATCTGGCGATGCAGATACGGCAGACACTGCGCGATTTCGTCCCTTGCCGGCGTGCGATTATCCGGCGGGCGGCATTTGACCACGTTGGCGATATATACATTCTTGCCGCGCTTGAGTTTGATCGCCATCAACATGTTGTCCAGCAACGTGCCTGCCTCCCCCACGAACGGCTCGCCCAGAGCATCCTCATCCGCGCCCGGCCCTTCACCGACAAACAGCCAGTCGGCATTCTCGTCGCCCACGCCGAACACCGTCTGCGTGCATCCGGCGCGCAGTATGCAGGCGGTGCATTCGCGCACCTGTTGTTTGAGTTCGTGCCAGTTTAGGCCATCAACCTGCAATGATGGCGCGGCGACTGGTAAGCCGGTATGAATATTATTTTTTTCCGTTCGGGCTGACTCCTGGTCTTCACTCGGGACAGAAGGCCGCGCCATTGGAGGAGCTAGAGGCATTGGAGCAACAACAGCAGCCGGAACGACCGCTTCAACCTCTGCCGTGATCGGCGCAGGCTGTTCCGAGACGACCGGCGGTGTCAATTCCACATCTGCTTCAGCAGATAGTGGATTGCCTACCTTTGGTGCAGGTTGTTTGCGCCGAACCCATTGTGGGTACAGCTTCAATTCACGCAATATCGCTTCGCGTCTATCCATTAGCCCTCTCTCCCGGCCATACTCCCGCGTGCGGGAGCGTGGCCTCTTGCTTCAACTCGCACACCATCGTAATGGCATCCTCGCTGCCGCTCGCATTCTGATAATAATCGCGCCGCACGCCGAGCTTGCCGAAACCGCTACTGCGATACAAGGCAAGCGCGGCGGCATTGGAAGCGCGCACCTCGAGAAACACGCGGCGCATTTTCATTTTGTGCGCCACGTCGAGCATCTCGCGCAACATCGCGCGCCCCAATCCTTTGCGCTGTTGTCCGGCAGCCACGCCGATGTTGAGCAGCTCGGCCTCGTCCAGCACCGGCATCAGCACCGCAAAGCCGCGTATCTCGCCGCCGTCTTCCGGGTGCCCGGCAACAAGCTCTTCGGCGTCCACGCGACATACATATCCGTGGCCCAGCGCATCGATGAAATTGCCGCGCGTCCATGGATAGGCTTGCACCGCCTGTTCGATGGCGAGCACCGCATCCACATCTTCCAGTGTCATGGCGCGCATCAACGCAGCGCTCTTTCGCTGGTCTTTAAAGCCACCTTGTCGCGCAGATACAGCGGCAAGGCTTCTGCCGCATCCTCGCCGCGCCCGACAGCGAATTGCGCTGCGCCGAGAACGGCTATCGCTGCGGCCTGCGGCACGGCAGCGCCATCCGCACCCCGCAACTGCCCGGCGTATCTTTCATCCAACACCATGCCATGCATCGCAAATCCGCTGCCTATGCCGAACCAGTCTTCGCCCGGCACTGAGGGTGCATCTTCCGGTTTGCACAGACACGGCTCGCTCACCGTCTTCCAGACATCATCATGTTTTTGATACGCGGCGTGATAAATCTCGCCCATGCGCGCATCCAGTGCCGCGATCACGCGCGGCTTGCCGGAAGCTTCGGCCAATGCCTCCAGCGTGCACACGCCGACCACAGGAAGATTTGTGCCAAACGCCAAACCCTGCGTCACACCGCAAGCGATGCGCACACCGGTGAACGAACCCGGCCCTTTTCCAAACGCGATACCATCGATATCCTTGATCCCGAATCCCGCATCCTTAAGCAACGCATCCAGCATCTCGATCAACACTTCGGAATGCTTCTGCCCGACCAGCTCGCAACGTTCCATGACCGCGCCATCCTGCCACAGCGCGACCGAGCAATATTCGGTGGAGGTATCCAGCGCGAGAATATTCATCAAAATGTAGGTCGGGCTATGCACGACAATCCGCCCCGGCGGGCAGCACCTGCAAGGGGTACGCCGTGGTTGTAATGGGCTAAAGCCCCAACAACACACGCAGAGCCCGCCCTACAAACTACGCTCGGCGCAAACGGGGCGAAGTCCAAGGATGAAAAAGTCAGTACGCGCATCAATTATCCGTCAGCAGCAACACTACCGCCTGCGCGGCGATACCTTCGCCGCGCCCGGTCAGGCCCAGCTTCTCGGTGGTGGTCGCTTTCACGTTGACGGCACTTTTCTCCACGCGCAGATCGGCGGCGATGTTCGCCTCCATCTGAAAGATATGCGGTGCCATCTTCGGTGCCTGGGCGATGATGGTCGCATCGACGTTGCCGACGCGATAGCCCTGCTCGCGCACCAGATGCAGCGCCTCGCGCAACAGGATGCGGCTGTCGATGTTCTTGTATTTCGCTTCGGCATCGGAGAAATGCCTGCCGATGTCGCCCAGTGCCGCGGCACCCAGCAGCGCATCGCAGATCGCATGCAGCAGCACGTCCGCGTCGGAATGGCCGAGCAAACCTTTTTCATGGGGTATTTCCACCCCGCCGATGATCAGCTTGCGGCCTGCTACCAGCTGATGCACATCGTAACCTTGACCGATACGCATGTTCATTTTCCCTGTTGAGTCAGCAACAACTCCGCAAGCAGCAAATCCTGCGGATAGGTCACTTTGAAATTGGTCGGTTCGCTCAGCACCAGCTTGGGCTGCAAACCAAGCGCCTCGATCGCTGAAGCCTCATCCGTCACCTGCGGCGCATTTTGCAGCGCCTGCGTCAGCAATCCGGCACGGAACATCTGCGGCGTTTGCGCCTGCCACAATTGCTCCCGGCTCTCGGTGCACAGGATGCGGTCATTTGCATCGGCGCGCTTCAGCGTATCCGCCACCGGCATGGCGAGGATGCCGCCTACCGCATCGTCGCGCAACTCGGCGATCAGCTTGGCCAGATGCGCCTGCGTCAGACAGGGGCGCGCCGCATCATGCACCAGCACCCAATCGTCAGGTTCCAGTTCGGAAGCCAGCAAACCGTTCAGCACCGTATCCGCGCGCATCTCGCCGCCACAATACAAGGGCTGCAATTTGTCGCCAAAACGTGACCAGTCATAGGTGTGAAAATGCGTGTCATCGGGAGCCAGCACCACGAACACCGTGGAAATTTCAGGGCATGAACACAGTGTATTCAGCGCGTGAAAAATCATCGGCTGTCCGGCCAGCGGCAAATACTGTTTGGGTAATTCATGTCCCATGCGCGCGCCGAAGCCGGCGGCGGGAACCAAAGCGTGGAATTCAGTCATGGGTGAGATTGTAATGGAATATATCAGGCAGGTGCCACGCGTTATCTTACCCCCTGTTACAATGCCTCACTGCAAGCAATATATCCCATGAAAAGATATCTTCGCCATATTGATGCGGTTTTTCGCCAACTCTCTGTCAACGAGATAAGTGGAACCGCGCTCCTGATGGTCGTTATTATTTCAGCGGCGGCCTATCTGCTGGGATATGAAATCATCACCGCGACATTCTTTCTGATACCCATCGCGCTGGCGACCTGGTATGGCAGTTCCCGCCAGGGCATTTATTTCGCTCTCCTTTCCGCATTGATTTGGCACTTGATCGATACTGTCCTCTCTGCCCACCCATATAGCCATTTCTTGATCCCTTATTGGAACACCGCTGTGCGACTGGGATTGTTTTTGCTCACCACTCAATTTCTTGCCCTGTTAAAATCTCAACTGGACATCGAAAAGAACCTGTCGAGAACGGATGGTCTGACCGGTGTGATGAATGCACGCGGATTCGCCGAGGCGGCGGAAAAAATGTTCGAACTGGCTGCACGCCATGGCAGGCCGACTTGTCTTGCTTATATAGACCTGGATGATTTCAAGCAAGTGAATGACCAGCGTGGCCATAGCGAGGGAAACAAGGTGCTGCAAACGGTAGGTGAGATATTGCTCAAGTCTGTGCGCAAAACCGAAGTGGCAGGACGCCTGGGCGGAGATGAATTTGCGATCGCACTTCCCGAGACCAGTGAGGCAGGCGCACAAGCCGTGTTCAACAAACTCAGAAAAAATCTTGCCTTGGCAATGAAGGAACACGACTGTCC